>JAYSRS010000390.1:0-4183 GCA_043720935.1 Saprospiraceae bacterium | reverse complement strand
TCGACGGGCGGCGGTGCGCTACTTGAATTTTTGGAAGGAAAAGAACTGCCAGGGATTGCGGCGATTAAGGCGTAAAAGACGGTAGCCACGGAGCTTGTTTAATAAGGCATGTATAAAATTAATTATTTAAAAAATGCCTACGGGGCAAGCTCCGTGGCTACCGTCTTAAATAAAGGCGTGCAAAACTTCTTTGCACGCCTTTATTGTTTCACAAAAACTAAGTTTGAAAAAAGCATCAGCAAAATGCCCCCCTCAGTATAAATGGCTTTTTTGACTTGTAAAATCACTAAATTACGTTTTAGAAATCGCTAAAAATGTCAATAAGTTGTAACAAAATAAGCCATGAAACGATATTTCTTTGAATCATAAATCGTTGGGCATCAAACCTCAACGATGTTAAAAATTAGAAGTAGCGGCATGGAAAGACATTTTTATTACGACAATTACAACGGCCTGTCAGAGTGGGTATGCGAAAATCTGCACATTCCACTTGAATTTCGGCCTGTATTTCAGGTTCTCAACTTATTAGCCGTTCTTTACACCATGACCCGCCTTGACGGCGGTTGGGGCGGTTTTTCTGTCATCTTTTTCTATTTATTCAATACGTTTTTTATTGAACAAATGAGAAAAGAACGCTTTGACGACACCTATAAATTAACGGTCGAGACGCCTATCATCAGTAAGCAAATACAAACGTATGATACTGAGGGGTCTATATCTTACGCTTATGAAATTTATTTAACGCATCCCAACGATAAGAAAGTCATTTGCATAAAGGTTGATTTATCGCTCTACGATAAATTGAGCGTTGGCGACAAATTGAGCGTTGATTATTCGCCGCGTTACATCCGTCAATGTGATATTTTTGTAAAGGCGTAACGCAACTGCTTTTCGACTAATATTTTACAACACATAGCCAAAGAACCGTACAGTTCTTTGGCTATTCTTATTTTTGCGTTTTCGACAACTTCGTCAAATACGTAATACGACTTTCAAGTCGCGGCTTGTTGAAAAATAGTTGATTTACACAAGCCGCGACTTGAAAATCGCGTTACGTTCTATTCTCAAACGTCGTACAAAACGATAAACTCACTGTATTTTATGAAAAAGCTATTAGCCTTTACGCTCCTTTTTTCCTGTTTTTCACACCAAACAACCGCTCAAAATCCCGTCCGAAGGCAGACAAATGCCGTGCGTACTGAGGGGGCTATAAAAATTGACGGGTCGCTCGACGAAGCGGCTTGGTCAACCGCTTTGCCCGCCAAAGATTTTATTCAAAACGAACCTGCCCCTGGCTTACCCGCTTCGCAACCGACGGAGGTACACATTATATATGATAACACGGCGATTTACATCGGTGCGCGCTTGTATGATGCAAAACCCGACAGCATTTTGAAGGAATTGACCCTTCGAGATGCGATAAATGGGGCAAATACCGACTTTTTTGCCGTCCTTTTCGACACTTACAGCGATGGAAACAATGGCGTTGCCTTCGTGGTGTCGGCGGCGGGTGTGCAGCGCGATACTAAATTTTTTGCGGGTGACGAAGACGATACTTGGAATGCCGTGTGGCGGTCGGCGGTACGTCTGACGGACAAAGGTTGGGTCGTCGAAATGGAAATTCCGTACTCAGCTTTGCGGTTTCCGAAAGTGAATGAACAGCAATGGCGCGTCAATTTCATTCGACAAATTCGGCGCAATCGAGAAACTGATTCTTGGAATCCGATTGACCCTAAAATCAATGGACTCGTCAATCAATCGGGTGAACTGACGGGCATCAAAAATATTAAATCGCCTTTTCGACTGCAAGCACAGCCGTTTGTTTCGACGTATTTGGAAAACAATTTCAATAAAAACGCGTCGCCAAAAAACACGTTTGGCCGTTCGTTCAACGCAGGAATGGACATAAAATACGGCATAAATGACGCTTTTACCTTGGATATGACCCTGATTCCTGATTTTGGACAAGTGCGTTCGGATAATAACGTCTTGAACTTATCGCCTTACGAAATTCGTTTTGACGAGTTCAGACAGTTTTTTACTGAGGGAGTCGAATTGTTTTCAAAAGGCAATTTTCTCTACTCTCGGCGCATCGGCAGCATTCCGCAGTATTTTAAAAATCAATTATACGGCGGTTTGAAAACGGGTGAAACTGTTCTTAGCACGCCCGCCGAAGCGCAATTGTACAACGCGACAAAAGTATCGGGGCGCACCAAAAAAGGCTTGGGCATTGGTGTTTTGAACGCGACTTCCGCGCCGACCTTCGCTAGAATCGGTTATACTGAGGGGGGGACTTTCAAAGAGCGCGACGCAGAATTGACGCCTTTGACGAACTACAACGTCGTGACTTTTGACCAAAATCTAAAAAATAATTCTTATATCTCACTCACAAACACGAACGTCACGCGCTCGGGAACGGCTTACGATGCGAATTTGACAGGCGGGAGTTTTAGCATACGCGATAAAACAAATACCTATTCGATAAGCGGCAACGGGGCTTTGGCGCAGCGTTATTTTTCGGACAATACCGATTTGAGCCATAAATACTTGTTAGAAATTCAGAAAATTAGCGGAAAATGGCTTTGGGGGGCGGCCCATAATCTTGAAAGTTACGATTACAACCCCAACGATTTGGGCTTTTTGAACGCACCGAACGAAAGTAGTTGGTTCGCAAACGTGCAGTATCAAAAATTTAATACCCGAAAATTCAATCGGTGGAACGTCGCAACGAGCGTTGAATATGCCAATTTGCACCGACCAAACGTGTTTGCTGACTTTGCCGTTAACATGAAGTCGTTTTTTCTTACAAAAAAAATCTTTGCGTTTGGCCTCTTCAATCGCCTAGAACCCGTCGTGACGCATGATTATTTTGAACCACGGACAACTGATTTTAGCCGCTATTTTGCCTTTCAAAAAAATTATACACTTGGTGGTTTTATCTCAACCGATTATCGAAAAACCTTGGCCTTAGACGTCAATTGGTCTTATCGTTGGTTCGACAAACACGGTCAAAATGGATGGGATGTAGGCGTTTCTCCGCGCATTCGATTCAACGATTATTTGTCCTTTTTTTGGTCAATTGGCGTGAAAAATCGGCACAATTACCCCAATTATATCCCCAAAAACACCGCATCAGTCGGTTTTTCGGGCATCCCGACCAACGGCATTATTCTTGGCGAACGGGAACAAGTGATAGTTGAAAACACGCCTTTTGTGAAATGGAATTTTAATGCCTTATCGGGTCTGACGTTCCGCGTTCGGCATTATTGGACGCAAGTGGATTATACGAATTTCTACGAATTGGGTACGAAAGGCGCACTCAATCCGACAACTTACAAAGGTCGAGACGCCGCAAATGCGTCGTTTCACAACACCAATTTGAACCTTTTGAACGTTGACGCCAACTACACATGGCGTTTTGCGCCTGGCAGCGACTTGATTGTGAATTGGAAACAAACAATTGGCAACCAAAACACAGATATACTGAGGGGGTACTTTTTCAATGCGTCGCAACTCTATGACAATCCGATGCAAAATAGTTTCTCAATAAAATTGATTTACTTTTTGGATTATTTGAATTTTGTGAAAAAGAAAAAATGATAGTAAAAATACTGTTAGATAATTGGTTATATGTAGAGGTGCGTCTAATATTACACCGTGTTTGAATCAGTAAGTTATTGGATAGTCAAGTGGTAAAGCACCCTATAAAAACATACGGAATTATCGGCTTTATGGTACGGCGCACGTTCAGAGAACTTTTAAAGTTCTCCGAACGTTGAATCGCATTGATAATCAATGAGTTACAAATTGTTAATTAGTCAAAAAGGTTTTTGTACCATAAAGCCGATAATTCCGAAAACATAAGCCTTATGCCTATTGAAATTCGACAAATTGTCAAGAATCTTAATTCCGACAGAAGCGGTAACGATTAATCAAATTAAGCCCTTGGATACAGGGTATTCTGTCAAATACACGGGGATAAACTCTAATCTTCAAAAGTCTAAAATTATTACGTTAGCAGAATTTGAACAATTAGACATCCTGACCGCCGCAGGTTCTTTTAATTTCGGAATTATCGGCTTTATGTCGCAAAATACTGAGGGGGTGTCAGATTTAGGAAATTTGCAAAATTTCCTAAGTCTTTTGCCGCAAAAACACCATTTTTTACTTAAAAATTGGTTTG
>JAYSRS010000389.1:0-12203 GCA_043720935.1 Saprospiraceae bacterium | reverse complement strand
TTCATTCGGATAAATATACGCATCGCAAGACGCAATATGGTCAACACCACCTATCTTTAAGTTATTGACTTTCAAGTCATACGTCGCTTTTTGACCATAAAAATCAAGATTTTCTTGGTCGGGGTCAGTACAAGCAAAAAGAGCATCGCCTTTCGGGACAAATTGTATTAATTCATCATCCAATAACCATTCAAATTCGTTTACCGTTGTTTTGTATTTAATCCCGGGCATTACCGTAAATTCGTTTAAGGCATTAGACTTGAAACGGCCTTTTTTCTTATCAAAATCAATATCGCCTTTCAAGTTTTTGGTGTCCAAAGCCAATTGTTCTGAAAAGGCTTTATTCAAAACTTTAATACTTAATTGCATCGTATCGGCGGCAATTTGATGCGATTGAAAGGCAAATTGTTTAGAACGCAGTAACCCTTTTTCCCATTCAAAATCGCCAATGCCTTTTACACCGCCTGGCGTGATGATGATGGTGCGGCGCATTTTGTAATCACCTTCGGGAAAAAATTTGAAGGAAGAATCGCCGCCAACGGTCAAATACATCGAGTCACGCTGCGGCATCCAATTGATTTGAACCCCGGGAGAGGAGATTTTAGGCACATTTTTACCCCGATTTTCGGCCATATCAAACGATTCTGCCGAAGCAGTCGTCTGTTTTGGCCTAAAAATGATGTCTTTTGAGTTAATTTTAGCATCCAAATAATCCAACAACCCTTTACCCAAAAAGCCTTTATTGCTCAAACCGACTTCACCCTTAAAATTACCTTTACCGTCGTAGGCCGCATACCCCTCAGTAGGTGTGCGGTTGATGAAGCCAAGCGACGAATCAGCTTGCATCGTTAGCGTTTCTTTAAAATCGGGAAAAATACGCGCCGACACCATCATTCCCTTGAAATTGAGTTGCGGACGCGTCAAACTGTCTAAATTATCGAGTTTAAAACGGTCGAGTTTGAAGTAAAATGAGTCGCGTTTATAGACCGAATCTTGGGTTTCTTTGGCATCATAAAACACGTAACTGTTTTCTTTCGATTGAAAAGACGGGAACATTTTGATGTCTTCACGCCCCGATTTATTATTCGGTGCGTCTATCAGCAAAACGCCGCGCAGGTGTTCGATTCTGGAATTTATCGCCGTTGCAATTGGTCGTTTGTAGGCGTCTTGGCCCGTTTTGAGGTACAAATCAAGGAAGCGTAAGGTGTCCATTTCAATTTCAAAAAAATCGTAATTAAAATGGTGACGCGTCCCGTGCATGACTGCGTAACCCGCATAAACGCGCCCGTCGAAGTCAAAATCGCGGTTGCGTTTGAGCTTTACTTCTTCATTTCTCGGCACAACGCGAATCCGTTGTTTACTGCTCAATTCAACGCTTTTTACGCCATTCATCTTGATAATTGAGTCTTTTAGCGTGAAAAATGCGTTTTCGGCCTTCGTTTCTGATTTGAAACGCAACACGTCGTAGTCAATTTTTTTCTGATTGGCGAGCGAATAATGGAACATTTTTTCTTTTAGTTCCAACTCATTTTTATCGGGGTCGTAGTTCACAAAGCCACCCGCTACCATGTCTGATATGAGGCTTTGTACCATGCTCGCATCCATTTTTGGATTGATTTGGCGCATCGCTTCGTCACCGTTGATTTTGCGTTTATTAATCTGTTCGGCATACATTTTCAAGACCGTAACGGGGTTGCGCGTCGCAATATTTTGGAATTTTTGATAATCCGTTTCGCTGAAATATTCAAAAGATTCAAACAACGCATTGTTCGCATTCACACCATAACCCGGGCTTCGGTCGCCCAAAATCAAGGAATCGCTGTCGAACACCCATTTAATTTTACTCATATCCATATTAACGTGATGATACGAGTTAAAAAACGGGTTTCGTTGACTTGCGCGGTCGCCTCGACTGAGTTGCAACACGTTTTTGGCCACGTCCATTTTCAAATTTACTGAGGGGTGGTAAATCGAGTCGCTGCCAAAATAAATCGCCGTTTCAGCCGCTTCTGACAAGATACTTTCGCCCTTCCGAATCGCGTATTGCAAGGCTGTCGAACGGAAAGCGCGCTTGCCCGTTTTGCCATCGGCAACGCTCAATTGAGCGCGTTGTTCTTGTGTGCCGTAGCCAAAAACGGTCAATCCGTAGAGCCTAAAACCACCTTCATAGCCAATATTTTTACCTATATTATTGATTTTCAATCGTTTTTCAAAACTCTCAAAACGCGGATAGGTGTCTTCACTCCCCGATTTACTAAAATTCACTTTGTCATCAAATGAGCCATCCACATCACTTTCAAGTAGGGCGGGGTAGTGGAGCTTAGCGCGGTTTGCATGGTAAAAACCTTTCGATACATCGATTGTGTAGTCGAGCAATTCGCACGTAATATCATTGTTTTTAAAGCGTTCCCAAGTGATTTTTGCGCCCGAACCAATCCATTGATTGATGACAGGAAAAAACGTGCCTTTCGTGTCTTTGATTTCAATAGAATCCTTCTTGTAGCTTGCCCGAAGCTGCACTTTTTGCCAAGATACTGAGGGGGTGTTGTTCTCAAATTTCCAAATATAATCCCGATTATCCGCTTGCCAAGTAATCGCGTTATATTCCAAAAACAAGGCGTTTGAGCCTAAAAAATCGGCTGAAAAGTCCAGAAATCGTTGAACAGGCTCAAATTTTCGCGTTTTTTGGAACTCCGCCAATACACCGTCATAGCAGACGTGCCATTGCTCAAACCGCGTCGGGTCGGTGCTTGTGCCACCCGATTCGGCAGCCGTTGCAGTGCGTATATAATCCACGAAATAAGGCTGTGCGCCCAATCGTGCTTCGCGCATCGCATTGCACGTTGTCATAATGCGTTCTTGCTCACGCTCTTGAAAACCGCCGCTTTTGAACTTTTTTTCAAAGGCTTGAAACGATTTTGCCGACGCTTCCTGTCGGTCAAGCGTAACTAATTCGCCGAGTTTTTTAAGAAATTCGGTCGGATTTTCGGGCATAGTTTTAACCGAAGTGGCTTGAAATGCTAATAATGGACTTGTAAAAAAGAGAAAGGCCGTAGCAATTAAATTGATTGATGTGTACTTTTTCATGTTGTAAAATGAGTTTTAGCTTCTTAAACGGTTGGTTTTGTTTCAAATTATACGGTCATGCAAATCCCGAAGGGATTGAATATGAATAACCGTAGGTGCAACCTACGGGCAGTTAGGAAGTGTGTCTCTAACTCCGAAGGAGTTGAACGTTGAAATCACTTTTACTTTAAATCATAAAGTGTTGACGTTCAACTCCTTCGGAGTTGGGAAGCCTGCTTTATATACTCCGTAGGTTGCACCTACGGTTATTCATATTCAACACCTTCGGCGTTGTAAAAGTGGTAAGTTATCTTTTACAAATTCTTTGATATTCGGCTTATTTCGTTAAGAGCATTGAGAGCCAATTACCTCGATGCAACGTCTTTTGATGCGTAAATCCTGCGTAATTCGTCGCTTGGAGAATCGTATTTTCATCTATTTTCAAGAAACCCGAAATCAAAAGTACCCCCTCAGTAGTCATCCGACTTTTAAGGTCGTCGAGCGAATCAATGATGATATTTCGATTGATATTGGCCAAAACAACGTCAAAATCCCGCGACGGCACATCGTCCAAAATGCCACAAATTGCTTGTACATTATTCACGCGGTTAATCGCGCAATTTTCGATAGTATTTTCGTAACTCGGTGGCTCAATATCCACGGCTTCCAAGTCAATTGCACCTAATTTAGACCCTAAAATAGCTAAAATACCCGTTCCGCAACCGTAATCCAACACTTTTTTTCCTTCAAAATCAATTGACCTCATGTGTTGCATCATCATATACGTCGTCTCGTGGTGTCCCGTTCCAAAAGCCATTTTTGGATTAACAATCAAATCAAATTCGACCCCCTCAGTATCGGGATGAAAATCGGCTCTAACGGCGACAAAATCATCTACTTGAATCGGCTGAAAATTTGATTCCCAAACGGCATTCCAATTTTGATAAGGAATAAACGTTTTGTCAAATTGAAACTCAAACGCTTGGCTCAATTCAACTAATTCATTTTCAACACTTTGCGTCAAATCTTTTTCAGGTATGTAGGCTTTCAAACCCGTTTCCGTTTCTTCAAACGTATCAAAAGGCAATTCGCCTAAAACGGCGGTGAGGATTTCAACGCGCTCTAAATCATAATGATTTGGGGTAATATTAACAGCGTAATAATTCATTTTTGTTATTTTTTAAATCGTTTTAATCCAACCACTCCAAATCAAGTTGCATCAACATATCCTTATTGTCGGTTACTTTTATGCTTGCAGGATAAAATATATTAAAGCCAAAATTGGTATCTTTGAAGGAAATATTTTGTATATTACTCATAAAACGCGGCGTTGTATTTGAACCGTCGTAATCATAAAGTGAAAGCGTGATTTTTTGATTCAAATCATTTTGTGTGAACAAAGGCTTATTATTCACGCCTAACCAACCCGTAGGCATATTTTTCGTCGTATTTGCAAACGTAATGGGTACGGGAGAACGGACGCTGTCTTGATAAGTAAACTCTGCGTTTAACCTAATTGTCGTGTCAATCGGCGTTGGTGTCGGTGTCGGTGCTGGGTCTTCTTTTTTCTTGCAATTTAGGGCAATGACACAGAGTAAAAATAAAAATACTTTTTTCATTTTTTTTATAAGTTTTAAAATTAACGAGACTTTTTTTTTAGGCTGCAAAAGGTAGCTACGGAGTTTGCTCCGTAAGCATAAAATAGTAAATGCGCTTTAGTTGTGCGTACTTTACGGAGCAAGCTCCGTTGCTACCTTCTTTGATTAATGATGATTTTTAGCAGCCTGTAAAGTGTTCAACATCAAAGAAGTAACGGTCATTTGGCCAACGCCGCCTGGAACGGGCGTGATAAAACTAGCCTTTGGCGCAACCGCTTCAAAATCAACATCGCCGACGAGCCGCGACCCCGATTTTTTAGTCAAATCTTCAATTCGATTCATGCCCACATCAATCACAACGGCCCCTTCTTTGACCATATCGGCGGTGATAAAATGCGCGACGCCAATCGCCGCAACTAAAATATCAGCACGTCTGCAGACTGCTGCAAGGTCTTGTGTACGGGAATGTGCGAGCGTTACTGTGCAGTCCCAACCCTTGCGGGAGAGCAAAATACTGAGGGGTGTCCCCACGATGTTTGAGCGGCCCACAATAACGCATTCTTTACCCGAAGTTTTAATGTTATACCGTTTCAACATCTCCAAAATCCCCGCAGGAGTGGCGGGTAAATAAGCCGACAAACCTTGCGTCATACGGCCAAAATTGGTCGGATGAAAGCCATCCACGTCTTTTTCGGGGCGAATTGCGAGCGTTACGGCGGCTTCGTCAATGTGCTTTGGCAAGGGCAATTGAACGATAAAACCGTCAATATCGGGGTCGTTGTTGAGCTGTTCAACGATTTCAAGTACTTCCGCTTGCGTCACCGTCAAATCGCGGCGAATCAAGGTTGATTTGAAGCCAACGGTCTCGCAAGACTTGATTTTATTGCCCACATAAGCCTCGCTTGCAGGATTATGACCCACCAAAACGGCGGCTAAATGTGGGATTTTGCGCCCCGCTTCGCGTAAGGCATCCACTTCGATTTTAATCTCACTTTTAATCGTGTCGGACAGTTGTTTACCGTCAATAAGTGCCATGTTTGATAATTTTATGATTTAAAATGTACAAATCCAGAATGGCCCACTGATTGGGCAGATACAACTGATTTACACTGATTTTTAGTTCCCTTTTTGTCATTCGGAAGGAAACGAAAAAATCAGTGTAAATCAGTGTAAATCAGTCTAATCTGCCCAATCAGTGGCCCATGTCGCGTAAAATGAAGCGCAAAGTTAAACGAACTAACGGTTGAGAAAATAAAAATTAAAAATTAAGAATTAAAATTTTTTAGACGCTTTTTTAGATTTTAACTAATTGACAATCAATTGCTTGCAAATTCTTAATTCTTGATTTTTAATTTTTAATTCTTTAACTTTGCAGCCGTTTTTAAAAATTCAAGAATCAAAACATGAAGAAATTTATCAATCCACTCGACCCCGACGACCTTAAAATCAAGGTGGCGATTCAGCAATGGACGTTCGATTTTTTTAAATTAAATGCATCAACGCGCATCGACATAACAGAACATTTATGCACCGAAGCGAGTTGTGTGCACGCCGAAACGGTCGTAAAACTGTCAGATACTGAGGGGGTACATTTTTTCAAAATTGCAAAACCATTGACGTTTATTCGTAAAGTTGATGTGCAAAATATGAAGGAAATGAAGAACGATTTAAACGTTCATAGACACTAAAAGATATAGGCAACATGGCCCACTGATTGGAGGGATGCGACTGATTTACCTATGATTTTTCTATGATTTTTCTATAAAAATCATAGAAAAGTCAGTGTAAATCAGTTGCATCAGCCCAATCTGTGGCCCATACAGCAACACGTAAAAAAAATAAAAACTATGCCACCACTTGCCGAAAGAATGCGTCCCAAAACCCTTGCCGACTACATCGGGCAACGGCATTTGGTGGGCGAAAATACCGTTTTGCGCCGTGCTGTTGAAGCGGGACGCGTGCCTTCCATGATTTTGTGGGGGCCGCCTGGGGTTGGGAAAACGACGCTTGCGGGGATTATTGCCGCGAGTTCGGGCCGCAAATTTTACAGCTTGTCGGCCATTAATTCGGGCGTGAAAGACATTCGAGAGACGATTGAGGAGGCGCGGCGGCAACAGTTTTTCAATACGCCGCAACCGATTTTGTTTATTGATGAAATTCACCGTTTTTCTAAATCTCAACAAGATTCGCTCCTTGGGGCGGTCGAAAAGGGCATCGTTACGCTCATCGGTGCGACGACCGAAAATCCGTCTTTTGAGGTCATTTCGGCCTTGTTGTCGCGCTGTCAAGTCTATGTTTTGCAGTCCTTGGAGGCTGATGATTTGATAGGTTTGGTTAATACGTCGCTTGAAAAAGACGAGATTTTAAAGACTAAAAATATTGAAATAAAGGAATACGAAGCCATGCTGCAATTGAGCGGTGGCGATGCCCGAAAGCTGCTCAATATTCTTGAATTATTGGCTGAATTTGCGCCCGATAAGCCTGTTTTAAATAAGAATAAAAAGGCATTAGATGAAGATAAAACAGAACAAAAAGAACTCAACGAACGACAAAATGATAAAAATACTGAGGGGGTCTATTTCATTGATAATGAATTGGTTACAAACATTATTCAACAAAATATGGCGCGTTATGACAAGTCGGGCGAGCAACACTATGACATCATTTCGGCCTTCATAAAATCCATGCGTGGCAGCGACCCGAATGCGGCTGTTTATTATTTAGCGCGCATGTTGGAAGGTGGTGAAGATGCCCTTTTTATTGCCCGTCGAATGGTCATTTTGGCCTCCGAAGACATTGGTTTGGCGAATCCAAATGCTTTGTTATTGGCCACAACAACTTTTCAAGCCGTGCATCAAGTTGGGATGCCCGAATCGCGGATTATTTTGAGTCAATGCGCCGTTTATTTGGCCACTTCGGCTAAAAGTAATTCAACTTATGTGGCCATCGAAAACGCGCTTGCCAAGGTGCGTGAAACGGGCAATTTGTCCATTCCCTTACATTTACGCAACGCGCCAACCAAATTAATGAAGGATTTGAACTATGGAAAAGGCTATCAATATGCCCACAGCTACGTCGGTAACTTCGTCGAACAAGATTTTTTACCCAAAGAAATTGAAGGGACAACGTTTTTTGAGCCATCCGCAAATGCAACTGAACAGCGCATTCGAGAGCAATTGAGGCAGCAATGGAAGGAAAAATATGGGTATTGAAAGCCGTTTTGAGTTTTGAGTTACGAGTTTTGGGTTTTGAGTTACGGGTTTTGAGTTACGTCAAAAGAACTCAAAACCCGTAACTCAAAACTCAAAACCTATTTATTCCACATACAAAACAAGCCCTTTCAAATACGCCCCTTCGGGATGAAACATGCTCACAGGATGGTCGGCGGGTTGCGTCAGATGGTGCATAACGCGGACTTTTCGGCCTGCTTCGATGGCCGCAGCGACAATCGTATCGTAAAACAATTGTCTATCAACGACTTGCGAGCAACTGAACGTAAACAAAATACCCCCCTCAGTAATTTGACGTAAAGCCATGGCATTCAAGCGTTTATAGGCTTGAACGGCGTTGTGGCGTTTCGACATACTTTTCGCAAAGGCGGGTGGGTCAACGACCATAACATCATAAACGGCTTCATTGTCTTTCATAAAAGGTAAGACATCGGCGGCAGTTGATTGATGTGTACCTTGATAGTTGTTTTGATAGCCGTTTTGATGATTATCGTCTGCATTCAGTCTAACATTTTCATCTGTCAAAACAATCGCTTTTGGCGAAATATCAACCGAATGAACGAATTTTGCGCCCGCTTTCAAGGCATAAACAGAAAAACCACCTGAGTAGCAAAAGGCATTTAAAACGGTTTTGCCCTTAGAATAACGCATAATCAACGCCCGATTGTCGCGTTGGTCAAGGAAAAAACCCGTTTTTTGACCCGTAATCCAATCTACGGCGAAGGCATGACCATTTTCTAAAACGGTCGTTGGCGTCGGCATTTCTCCAAAAACATACCCGTTTTTGAGTTCTTTTTGAGCCACATACTGAGGGGGTAGTGTCTCGCTGCTTTTGTCATAAATGGCGTGCAATTTTTCTTTAAAAACCTGTTGCAACGCGTTTGAAATCGCCTCAATTTGCCTATGAATGCCGATTGAATGACATTGGACAACGGCAGTTTTATCATATACATCGACAATCAATCCTGGCAATCCATCGCCTTCCGCGTGTACGAGGCGGTACGCATTTGTGAGCGCGGAATCCGTCAAATCCAAGCGTTTTCGATAATCGAAGGCATTTTGCAAGCGTTTTTGCCAAAAATGGGCATCAATTGTTTCCGAAGGGTCAAACGTTAGAACCCGAACGGCAATTGACCCGTCGTTGTAATACCCCACGGCAAGCGGTTGTTGCCGATAATCCAAAACTTCTACCAAGTCTCCGTCGGGAATTTGCCCGTCTTTGCCGTTTAGGGTCATTTTAGCAATTGCACCCGAAAATATCCACGGATGAAAACGGCGGACGGCTTCGTCTTTGCCTTTTTTTAGATAAATTTTATTCATTTCTACGTAAATATATGTTTTTATGGATGCCCAATAAAAAAACTTTCAATCATTCCCGATTAACGATATACAAAGCAAGCCCGACTAAAACAGCCCCGATGAATTGTTGCAACGTCACCGCCGTTTTCAAGACTAAAACCGACGTAATGACTGTAAATAAAGGCGTTAAAAACAAAAAACTGCTTGATTTTAATGCCCCGCCGCGACTTAACGCCACATACCACAAACCAAATGAACCGACTGAAGACGGCAAAAATAACCACACAAACCAAAACCAATCTTCACGCGTGGCCGTTGCCAAATTGTAGGTTTCGTGGCTCAATAAGGATAGCCCGACTAAGACCACGCCGCCCGTTAACATTTGTCCGAAACTTAATATAAAAGGGGCAACTTTCAAAGCACTGCGTTTGGCGACTAATGTGGCGGATGCCCAGCATAAAGCGGAAGCGAGGCCGAGAAGATTGCCGCGCATTTCGAGCGTCGTTGCGGTGACGCCGATGAGTAAAACGACGCCTAAAAAGCCTAAAAATAGGCCAATATACTGAGGGGGTCTAATTTTTTCTTTTAATACTAAAGGACTCAACGCGGCCACCCATAATGGATTGGTGAACAACAAAACAGCCGCCGTTGAAGCACTGATGTAGAGCATCGAGAGGAACAAAAGCCCCATTGTTCCCGCCGTTTGCAAAAGGCCAATTAAGGCGATTTTGCGCCAATTCGAAGGAGAAACGCCTAAAAATCGTTGTTCCAACAAGAAAATGATAGGCAACGTGGCGATTGCCGCACAAACAAATCGCCAACCGACAAGCGTGAACGGCGGGACGGTGCGTAAGAGAATTTTGCTCGCTACGAAGGACGTTCCCATGCAAAATGCCGCGCCGATGATGGCTAAATAGAAGTCTTTTTGTTTCAAAACGAGGGTTGGAATGGAACGTCGTCGAGGCTAAAAGCCTCGCCGACGTTGGAATCATTAAATAGAAAGGACGATTTTACCGAATTGTTGCCCCGCGTCCATGTGTTGCAAAGCAGCATTTCCGTCGGCGAGGGCGTAAGTTGAATCAATGATAGGGACGATGCCGTGTTGATTCACGAAGGCAACCATCAAATTAAATTCTTCGGCTGAACCCATCGTTGACCCCATGATGGTCAATTGTTTATAAAAAACAATTTGCGGACTAACGCCCGTCAATGCCCCTGCTGTACCACCGTAAAAACACAAACGCGCCCCTGCGGCACACGCCTTGACGATTTCCGCAAAACCCGCGCCGACAGCCCCGTCAATCACGACATCGAAGCCGCCTGTTTGAGCTTGTGCAGCCTTTGCCCATGCGTCGGTTTTGTAATTAAAACCGCCTTTTGCACCCAATTCTATGGCTTTGGCTATTTTTTCTTCGGAACTTGACGTGACCCAAACGTCGCAACCTGCTGCTATAGCAAATTGCAAAGCAAACAAGGCCACACCGCCGCCGATGCCTGAAATCAAGACTTTATCACCTGCTTTTGCTTGGCAACGCGTGAACAAAGCACGGTAGGCCGTGACACCTGCGAGAGGCAAAGCGGCTGCTTGTGCAAACGTCAGATGCGCGGGTTTTGGCGCAATGCAATCTGACGGAATTTTGATGTATTCGGCAAATGTGCCGTCGGTTGGTAAACCCAATATTTCAAAGTTTTTGCTTTGAAAATGTGGGTTTTCGCCCCAATTCATGGATGGATGAATGATAACGGGCGTCCCGTCGGGCAATTCTCCTGCACCGTCGCTGCCTAGAATTGTTGGAAATTTAAGCCCTGCGTAGAGTCCTTTTTGAATCCAAACGTCGCGGTGATTCAAGGCGGCGGCGTGTAATTTGACGACAACCGACCCCTCAGTATTTTGGGGTATTTCGACTTCTTCGTAAGCGAGTGCTTCGTTTTTGCCCATCAAAACGAGGGCTTTCATGCTTGTTGGCTGCATACTTTTTAATGTTGTAAATGAATTAAAAACGTTTCACACAGAGTCAACAGAGGACACAGCGTTTTTTTCTTTTTTTCTTTTTATGGGTAACTTCGGAAATCTCAAATTTTCTCCAAATCTTAATAAAACGGCTTGTCATTGCGAGGAGGCACGGTTGCTTTGCTTCGTGCCTCGCAACCGTGCCTCCTCGCAATGACAACGTTGTTTGACATAGATTAGGAGTAAATTGAGCTTTCCGAAGTTACCAGTTTTTATGAAACGAGAAAAACTAAAAAACTCTGTGTCCTCTGCGAACTCTGTGCGAAACAAACAACACGGCAAAGGTTGACAAAATATTTAGAAATTTTCGTCCCATGCGTCTTGATTTTTAAAAAATGCGCCACCTTTGCCCCATGTCAATTCAAGAAGCTACTCAATACCTCGTCCAAAAACTGACCCCTCCCTATGGCAACCGCGAAGCCGCGTCAATAGCCCGTTGGCTGTTCGACGATTATTTTAATGTGAAGCCGAACAACCCAAATGATGAATTGTTGTTTGAGAATTTGTTGCAAAACGACTTCAACAGCATCACTTTGCGCTTACTAAACGGTGAGCCGATTCAATATATTACAGGTTTTGCTTGGTTTTATGGCTTAAAATTAAAGGTCAATCCCACTGTTTTGATTCCACGCCCTGAAACGGAAGAACTTGTTGAATGGGTTTTGCAGACGGTAGGGAAACGGAAAAATGTACGCATTTTGGACATTGGCACGGGTTCGGGCTGCATTCCTGTTACGTTGAAAGTGAAAAATCCGAGCCTCGATGTGTCTGCTGTTGACATCAGTGAAGGGGCGTTGATTACCGCTTCGCGCAATGCGTTTCGCCACAATGTGGATATTGATTTCAAACGACTGGATATTTTGAACGAAACGGATTGGCCGCAATTGAAGCAATTTGACATCATCGTGAGCAATCCCCCTTACATTCCCCACCTTGAAAAAACGTTGATGGAACGCAATGTTTTGGCTTTTGAGCCTGAACTCGCGCTGTTTGTGGCAG
>JAYSRS010000388.1:0-4195 GCA_043720935.1 Saprospiraceae bacterium | reverse complement strand
TAACTCATAGTTCATAACTCATAGTTCATAACTCATAGTTCATAACTCATAGTTCATAACTCATAGTTCATAACTCATAGTTCATAATCTAATAATTGAAATTAAAATGAAAAGACTTAATAAACTCATTGTATTTGGGTTGGTTTTTATGGCTTCTTGGAGTTGCAAAAAAGAAGTGATTGATACATTGATTAATCCGAACGCGCAACTTGTCGCCACACTGTCTTCACCAACAATTGTATTGTTGAAAGACAATTTCGACAAAGACGCCTTAACCGTCTCTTGGACAACACCTGATTATGGCTTTGATGCTGCACCGTCTTACGCGGTCTATATGGTCAAAAAAGGCGGTGATTTGTCAAAAGCAACACCGCTTGGCGTTGGGGCAAATCTGAAAAAAATCTTTACCGTTGCCGACCTCAATAGCCGTGCGATTGCAGAAGGCATATTAGAAGGTACAACGGGCGATGTGGACATCAGAGTGGAAGCCCTCGTTGGCGTAGCAACAAAATTGACCTCCACAATTTTGAGTGCCAAAGTCACAACGTATGTTGCCAAATTTGACCCTTTCACAACGTGGGGTGTCGTCGGTGATGCGACGCCAAACGGTTGGAACGGCCCAGATTTGCCGATGTACCGACTTTTGGATGCTAACGGACGGACGGTTGCCAACAATCTTGTGGCTTATGTCGCTTTAAATGCAGGTCAAATCAAGTTCCGTAGAAACAACGATTGGGCCGTCAATTTAGGTTCATCAGGTACAATTGAGCCAGACCCCGCACCGTCGGGAACATTGGCCGCTAATGGTAAAAACTTGGGTGTTACGAAAGGTACGTACAAAATTACGGTAGATACACTTTTGAATAAGTATAAAATCGAAGCGTTTACATGGGGAATCGTCGGTGACGCAACGGCTAACGGCTGGAATGGCCCCGACCAAGCCATGACTTATGACCCTGTTTTGGATATTTGGCAAGCCATTGTTACGGTAATTGACGGTCAAATGAAGTTTCGTATGAACAACGCTTGGACTGTTAGTTATGGCACAACGAGTGCAACAGAACCCGACCCGATTTTGGCTGCAGGGGGTGTCGCTTTAGGTGGTAAAAACTTTGGTGTCAAAAAAGGAACATACTTAGTGACGCTTGACTTGAATAAATTGAAATACACCTTTGTACCGTTCAAAATTTGGGGTCTCGTTGGTGACGCGACGCCAAACGGTTGGAACGGGCCTGATGTTCCATTTACATACGATTTTATTACCAAAAAATGGACTATCAGCAGCGTTGTGTTGACAGCGGCGCAAGTCAAATTCCGTGAAGGCAACGATTGGGCGAACAATTTAGGCGCAACGGGAACGGTCGAACCGCTACCAATTGGCACGGCAGGTACATTGATTGCTAATGGTAAAAACTTCGGCGTCGTAGCGGGTACGTGGAGTTTTGAATTAGACTTAAATGACGCGGCTAATCCAAAATATAAGGCGAAAAAGCTGTAATTTAAAATCGGAATTATCGGCTTTATGTCGCAAAATACTGAGGGGGTGTCAGATTTAGGAAATTTGCAAAATTTACTAAATCTTTTGCCGCAAAAACACCATTTTCTACTTAAAAATTGCTTTGCGACATAAAACCGATAATTCCGTTAAAAATTAAGAAAGGCATACGTTAAGTTCGCTGTGCTTTAATTTCTATTAAAAAAAGAGCCGTTGAACATTGAAAAATGTTTAACGGCTTTTTTTATACCCCTCAGTATAAAACGGTTTTTTGTACGTTTTTAACTGAATATTAGCGTATTTTACGTTTAAAACCTTGGTTTAGGATTCAAGGATTCTGCAATGTTCTGCATGTGTAACCAATCATTTTTAGTAAATGAATCGCTCGACGTAACGGTAGGAATATTGAAATCACCTAAAATTTCCTCTTGAAAACCAAATTGAGCGCGTTGCTCAAAAAGGTACGTTCACAGCTAAGTAATTACAAACAAAGATATGATAGCTGAAAATACTTATTCGTATTTCTCTTGTTTTTATTTAAACCACACAACAATCCCTCCTTAAAACCATTTACTTTTCATTGCTAACAACTGTAAAAGTAAAAATATGTCAAACACCTTTCTTTCTGCCGAGTGGCGCAAATTAGTTATGCTTAACTACGCCGTTGACCCTAAACTATTGGAAAAATATCTGCCAAAATATACCGAATTGGACCTGCACGAAGGCGTTTGTTACGTCAGTGTTGTCGGTTTTATGTTTTTAGATGTCAAACTAAAAGGTATTCCGATTCCTTTTCACCGCAATTTTGAAGAAGTGAATTTGCGTTTTTATGTTAAACACAAAGGCGCAGATGGCAAATATAAACGTGGCGTGGTGTTTATCAGCGAAATTGTCCCGAAATTAGCTTTGTCAATTGTTGCCAATGTCGTCTATAACGAGCCTTACGTGACGATGCCGATGCGACACAATTGGACAACGGCAAACGATGAATTAACAGTCAATTATGGTTGGCGTAAAAATAAAAAATGGTATGCCGTTGAACTGGTGGCAGAGAATAAATTGGTAGAAATTGATACAGGGTCGATTGAGGAATTTATCACGGAACATTACTGGGGCTACAACAAAAATAGTGAAACCAAGACCATGGAATACGGCGTCGAACATCCGCGTTGGCAAGTTTTTCCTGTTAAAAAATACGTAATATCTATGGATTTTGCCCATTTATACGGTGCAGATTTTGCGTTTTTGAATCAATTAAAACCAGCCTCTACTTTATTGGCCGAAGGCTCTGAAATACGTGTAAAAGATGGAAAAATACTGAGGGGGTGATTTTTGACGCTTTTTGAGGCGTAATACGTTTGTTTTTTAAAAAATGTGATAAAAAAAAATGTGTAGAATAAATGCAGATTGTTAGGTTGACTTAAAATTTTCTTTCTATTTTTCGTCGTCAAAATTGACAAATCCTTTATTCTAAATTTTTTCTTCACTTAAAACAAACAGTATCTATGAGTCAGTTGACTGAAAAAATCGAGCTGTACAAAGCCGAATTCGTAAAATTGGGCATCGAAGTTGACCCAACATTGCTTGAAGCCATCACTAAAAAGATGGGGCCCGTTATTTACAACGAAGATTCAAGCCGCGTATCTTGCTCCGACAAAGAGGAATTGGCCCGTGTGAAAAACAATTTTCTCATCAAAAAACACGGCATGGCAGATAGTGCCGATTTAGATGCGGCTATCGCCGATGTGTGCGCGCAAATGGGTTCTTCCAACCGCAACAAGTTTCGTGCAATGTTTTACACGCTGCTCGTTATCAAATTTGACATTGCGTCAAGTTATTTGAGCTAAGTGTTAAAGCTAGGCCACATCAATCATCCCGAATTCTCTGACAAGAGGGTTCGGGATTTTTTATTTTTGAAAAAAAATACGGAATCATCGGTTATTTATCGCAACGCAAACTTGACGCGGGTTTGAAACTGGCGTCAAGTTGTAACTAATTGATTGTCAATAGATTTGAAACGATTTTTCATTTTGCGATAAATAACCGATGATTCCGAAAAAATATATCAAAAGGTGTTAAGGTTAATTGACCAATCGGTATTAACCATTAAACAAATCAATAAGCAATACCTTGTTAACCCTAAAATATTTTTCCTTTTCAGAACAGCTTATTTTTTAACTTTAAATTTTTTTTAATAATGAAACTCTTAAATGTCAAAGCCTTAGGCTTTACCAATTTGTTATTTGGTTTATTGTGCGTTAGCATCGTACTGTTTATTGGTTGCAAAAAAGAAGATGCACCTACAATCCCAGTAACGCCTACGCCGATTACCTATCCTGCGGAAAACAACATCATTGGCCGCGCTTTTCCTGCTGCGAA
This sequence comes from Saprospiraceae bacterium, assembly GCA_043720935.1. GTDB lineage: Bacteria > Bacteroidota > Bacteroidia > Chitinophagales > Saprospiraceae > JAAFJT01. The sequence continues at coordinate 321 of JAYSRS010000388.1, read as the reverse complement.
TTTTAATACAAGTGTTGTTGCTGGTGCAAGTTATTACTATGAGATGGGCTTTCGTTTCAGCGTAACAAAAAAAGGGAAATTGACTAAAATGGGCGTAAAAACGCCTGAAAGTGGTACGTACCGCGTCGTTTTGTGGGATGCTGCAACGAAAACGGTATTGGGTCAAGTCAATTGCTCGCACCAAAACGCCTTAGAATACACCATTGTGTCAATGGGGGTTGTCAGCTTGGCCGTGGGACAAGAGTATTACATCACATTCCAAACGCTTGGACAACAACGCTATGGTATTACGCCAAAAGTAGCTGGTGACATACCCTATCC
>JAYSRS010000387.1:0-12220 GCA_043720935.1 Saprospiraceae bacterium | reverse complement strand
GAGCTAAGCGAGCGCGAAAAGCCTTTGTCTTTTTTGTCATGTACTAAGAAAGTACTCATATTCGTTAAAATAGAGACAGCCTTGAAAACGTCAGTTTTCAAGGCTGTTTGCTGTTATCGAAGGTTTGAAATGAAAATCATTTAAAATCCAAAATATTCAAAGTCGCATCACAAAAATCGTAGTCATGTTCCGCATTTGAGGCAATAATGACGAGGCGATTAGACCCCTCAGTATAGTGTTGCATCAAGCCACGATACCATGCCACGCCTTGATTGTCAAGGTTTGTGGTGGGTTCATCGAGCAATAAAATAGGGCTGTCGGAACAGATAGCGAGAGCGAGTTTCAAGCGTTGCCGCATACCCGACGAAAAATAGCGTATCTCTTTGTCTTTCGATTTCTGAAAACCTAAAACGTTGATTAAGTCATTGATTGTCAAGGAATTACTGAGGGGATGAAATTTTATATGAAAATCAATCGCTTCGGTTAATGTAAATTCCTCAATCAATTCAATGTAAGGTGCAGCGTAATTAACGTGTTTGTAAAGAGTATCTGCATCTAGCGTTTTGCCGTTGAGTTGAATCGTTATTTTGCCTTCGGAGGGCGTTAAATGGCCACTCAAAATTTTCATTAAAGTGGATTTGCCAACGCCATTTGGCCCCAAAATCGCGTAGCGTTGTCCCGCGTCGAATGTGGTAGTGATATTACGAAAAATCCATTCGTAACGAAAGCGTTTGCCGATAGTGTCTAATTGAATCATCGTTCGCTACCGCCTTTTAATGCCCTAAAACCTTTAATCAAACCGCGTTTTGACGACTCTATAAACGCTAAAATCTCTTGGCGTTCGGGTGTGTCGGGAATTTCATCTTTAATGATTGGCACGGCTTTTACGAAGTTGCCGCCGCCTCTGACGAATAAAATCCGATAAATATCCGTAATTCTTTCAATTTGCTCTTGTGTAAAATCGGGCGACCGTTGCAAACCCACGCGATTGATACCCGCATACGCAATCGGGTTGCGTGCTGCGAGGACAAACGGTGGCACATCTTTCGGCACGAGCGAGCCGCCGCCGATAAACGAATGTTTGCCAATTTTGACGAATTGATGCACCGCTACCATACCGCCTAGTCGGGCATAATCGCCAATCTCGATGTGGCCAGCGAGGGTCACGTTGTTCGCCAAAACGACGTTGTTGCCGATAATGCAGTCGTGTGCCACGTGAGCATAGGCCATGATAAGGCAATTTCGGCCAATAACGGTATTCCAAGTAGCGGTTGTCCCAATATTTAAGGTCGCATATTCGCGCACAATCGTATTGTCACCAATCGTAAGGTTTGTTTTTTCACCTTTATATTTCAAATCTTGTGGCGTTGAGCCGACGATTGCCCCTTGAAAAATCTTGCAATTATTTCCCATTCTCACGCCATCCATAATGCTGACGTGCGGTGCAATCCAACAATCGTCTCCGATAACAACATCGGCAGCAACGGTCGTAAAAGGCCCAATAGTGACCTCTTTTCCGATTTTCGCATCGGGATGTACAACGCTTAGTTCGTGAATCATTTTATCTTTTTAATTCCTTTTTTGAATAATCGCCGTCAATTCGGCTTCTGACACCACTTTCGACCCCACATAACACGTACCTTGCATCTGAACGATGCCGCGTCGAATAGGACTCATTAATTCCATTTTGAATATCAGCGTATCGCCTGGCAGAACCCTATCTCTAAATTTACAGTTGTCAATTTTCAAAAAATAAGTGTCCCAAGTTTCGTCGTCGGGCGTGTTTGCGAGTGCTAAAATACCACCTGTTTGAGCCATTGCTTCCACTTGCAGAACGCCTGGAAAAGTGGGATTGTTTGGGAAATGCCCTTCAAAAAACCATTCGTTCATCGTCACTTGCTTCATCGCCACGATGCGGTCGGGCGATAATTCAAGCACTTTATCCACAAAAAGAAAAGGAAACCGATGCGGTAGCTTTTTCATAATCTGATTGACATCCATGACCACTTTTACTGAGGGGTCATATTTTGGGATGCTTCGCAGCTTGGTTTGCTCGGAAATATGGCGTTTTAGGAACTTCGCAAAAGCAACATTTGACGTATGCCCGGGCTTAGTGGCAACGATTTTTCCTTTGAGAAAACGTCCTGTCAAAGCTAAATCACCGATAACATCAAGGAGTTTGTGCCGTGCGGGTTCGTTTTGAAAACGCAATTGTGTGGTGTTCAAAATGCCTTCGCGTTCTACTTTCAAGGCGGGTTTGCCTAATTTAGTGGCTAAAATCGCTACTTCTTCGTCGGTCATAGCGCGATTTGCGATAACGACAGCGTTGTCAATATCGCCGCCTTTTATCAAACCTTGATTGACGAGAATTTCTAATTCGTGGAGAAAAACGAAGGTGCGCGCAGGGGCAATTTCGGTTTTATACTGAGGGAACCCGTCGAGCGTTGCAAATTGCTGTCCTAGCACGGGCGAGTTAAAATCAATCAGCGTCGTCACCGTGTAAGTATCGGCGGGTAAGGCCAAATATTCCGCACCCGTTGCTTCGTCTTTGAAAGAAAGTGGTTCGTGAATTTCGAAAACATCGCGTTCGGCACTCAATTCGACGATACCTGCGGCTTCAATTGCCTCAACAAAAGGCATGGCCGAACCATCCATAATCGGCACTTCGCCGCCATTAACGTCAATCAAAACATTGTCAACGCCCAAGCCCACGAGTGCGCTTAGGAGATGTTCCACGGTGCTAACTTGCGCTTCGCCGTCTTTCAGAATAGTGCCACGATTGGTGGCAAAAACCTTAGAAACATCGGCCAAAACGGTCGGTTGTCCTTCTAAATCAGTGCGGCGGAAGCGAAAACCGTGATTTTCGGGTGCGGGATGCAGCGTCAAAGTAACGCGTTGTCCCGTGTGCAGACCCACACCTTTGACTGTCGTTGCTTCTCTGATGGTGCATTGTTGTATCATAAATATTGACTATGTTGGTCGTTCGTTTTTTATGGAACGTTGTAGGTTTTGACCTAACGAATGAAAGATAGTTTGATTTTCGGGGTCAAAGATAGAAATTTTGATTTGATTTGAGCGTTTTGTGAACGTTTTATGAGTGGATTTGTGGTAACTCTGTAAATTTTGATTTTTTCGACACCAAAATATTACTAAAACTTAATAAAAAAGTAATAAACAGATAACATTGCTACCTTTGCGGCCTGAGATTCAGCTTTACATTTATAACTAATTAATTTTATTGCAGATGCAAGATATTCGCCTTTTAGACATTTTTGACAACGGGCAAAACCCGCAGCAACTCATGGTTTTTGCCGTCATTTTTATGCTTTGTTGGAACCTTGAAAACATTTACGGTGTGACCAAAGACTACAAAAAATGGGGTCACGATTTCACAAACGCTATGTTTGTCCTCCCGGGGGCAGCTTTGCAGTTCATTTTAGGTTACGTTTTTGTCGAAGTATTGGTATTTGAAAACAACAATTGCTACGGAATGTTGCCAAAATTAGGTTGGGACAGCCCCAAAGAACAAATTATTGCCTCGTTCATCTTCTTGGATTTGACGTATTACGTCTATCATTATTTGATGCACAAAGTCAAGCTCGTTTGGCCTTTTCATGCCGTTCATCACAGCGATACGGTGTTAAATGTCAGCACGTCGTTGCGCGAGCATCCCGTCGAAACGTGCATTCGTTTGGGCCATTATATGCTCTCGGCGTGGTTTTTAGGCACAGCGTTTTGGATTATGACCTTGCACCAATTTGTCCAGATTATCAGTAAAATTATCATTCATTCTAATTTCAGATTGCCCGATAAATTAGATAAATATTTGTCATACATCATCATCACGCCCAATATGCACCACGTTCATCACCACTATCAAGAGCCTTACACGGACAGCAATTACGGTGATTTGTTCAGCGTTTGGGACAGAATGTTTGGCACTTTTACCTATTTGAGCCGCGAAGATGTCGTCTTCGGCTTGGACAAAACAAACGATAGAGCGTTGAAATTCAAGGATTTAATCGCTCTGCCGATTAAAGACAAGACGCTCTGACAACTTCGTAGCGGCAACGACCGAGATGTAAGAAAAAATAACCGCACCAATAACATCATAAGAATAATGAATGTGTTGGAGCATAACTAAGATACCAATTGCGATGCTGCCGACGAGTAGTACCAATTGGTATTTTGTTTTTTGGAGAATCAGCCACGGGATGAGCACCGACGCTAAATGGCCCGAAAAAAACAAATCGCGTTTGATAAATTTTTGATAAATGCCCAATCGCTCAATCAACGGGTCGCTCAACGGAATCAATAAATCAGGTTCGTTGAACGGCACGACGGTGATGCACAACGCCCGTATGTAATACATGATGCCAAAGCTGAGGAAGAAAATCATGAGCAATTTTGGGTCTTGCAGCACATAAAACGCGCTGAAAACAATCGCCCCGTAGAGGATAAAAAAGACGTAAAAAGACACATCAACGGACGGTAAATAGGTCATAAACGGGTCGTAAGGGACAAAACCTTCGCGGGTTTCAAAAAGCGGCACGTACTGAATCGTCAACATCAGCGAACTGATAAAAAACATTAGACTAATCGAAAAATAAAGGGCGTAGGTCGGTTTATTTTGTAGGCTTTTCCAAGCATTCATAGAGCAATAATGAATTATAAATGATAAAATAATGAATTTGAGGGCGCAAAGGTATCTAAAAAAATGAGGCTCGCTAGGTTTATAAGAGAGAAGCATTCGCTAATCAATTTTAAAAACATGGAAAATAACAACACACCTAAACGCGTTACAGGACTTGGCGGGATTTTTTTTAAGACCCAAAATTCCCAAAAAATGCGGCAATGGTACGCCGAACACTTGGGTTTGAATACCGATAAGCATGGCACAACCTTCGAGTGGCGGCATTCGGACGCACCCGAACACAAAGGTTTTACGGCTTGGGGTCCGTTTTCGGCAACGACGGACTATTTTGCCCCGTCAACCAAAGAATTTATGATTAATTACCGTGTTGAAAATCTTGAATGGTTGTTACAACAATTGAGGGCAGAAGGCGTTGAAGTCGTCGGTGGCATGATGGTAGAATCTTATGGAAAATTCGCGCATATACTTGACCCCGAAGGCAATAAAATTGAATTGTGGGAATCAAATGATGCCGACTTTGAAAAGATTTTAGACGTTGTTACAAAATAATAAATCTTGCTTGTGTTTTTTTTGTCATTCAGAAGGAATCTTTATTTTATATGTTGAGTTAAGCACACTACAAAATAGAGATTCCTTCTGAATGACAAAACCCGTTAGGACAAGACACAACCACACTTTTCACTTTTCATTTATCACTTAATTTTATGTTTTTTACAAAATATACCCCCTCAGTATTTGCAGCGTTTTTGCTCATTCTTACTGCTTTTAGCTGTGCGGATTCAAGCACTAAAACGTGCAAAGTAGGTGCGCCGCAAGCGATTTTTAAGAACGGCATGCCGACTGTTAAAAAGACTTATTTTGAGGTGAAACACGAGGCGTCGGGCGAAAACGTGGGCATCGAAATGGTTGCTTTTGACAATAAATTGTTGTTAGAAATTGAGCAATCGGGTTGTACGGACATTTTGCAACAATTCACATTCATTATGTTTGGCAAATTTCCCGAACAATCGGATGATGAAATTTGGAAGACCTTGGCGATTCGGCATTTCCGTGATTTGGCTAAAATTGCCCCCGAATTGACGGCCTTCAACGGTTGGGCTGATGCGATTGAATCGGTTAAAAAAGACATGAAATTGGCCGAAGTGACCAAAGTTGGCGAAGGCTTTAACGTCCGAATTGATAAAATTTTGAGCGCCGATAAAGCGACTTTGGTGGTTCGATTCAGTCAGAAATAAGATTCTTCGGCGATTTGAAATGCAATAATTACTTAAAATTTTTGCCCATTTTTGATGTTTTTTACATTTTTTTTAGAAAAAATTAGAAAAATGCTGAGGAACTTATTTTTCGACGGGCGTTCGTAAATTCAAGGCATTTTATAACAAAAAAGCCGCAATTTGTTCTTTTTAAGGGAACGAATTGCGGCTTTTTTGTATCTTATTTTTTTGAATTTACGAAACCGTTTAAAAAATAAATTAACCGTTTTCTTGGAAATTACAACCGTTTAACCTAATTTTGTGACCGTAAAGAAATAAACAACTTTGAGCGTGAGCGTACTAGCGAGAAAAATACTGCCGCCTATTTTCGGCATTGCGACCGTCGGTTGGATAATCGGCGGAACAATTTGGTTCGACAATCAGTCACGCTTAGGTTCTGCGAACAGTCTCTCAAATACTTCTACCGTTAATCGTTCGGCTGTTTTTTTACAAACGACAACACCGCCTCGTGCCGCTTGTTGGGACTCAACACATTTTCAAGCGTTGAATTTATTTTTCAAAAAAGACAAGTTTCGCTTTGCTGAAAATGAGGAATTGCGCACTTATTTCAATGATTTGAACGCTTATCTGCAACAGAATCCGATGGTTCGGCTAAATGTTGTCGCTTTGCATTCACACACTGAGGGGTCTAAAATAGCGAAAAAACGTTTGGCTTTTATGACGGGCTTTTTGATAAGTAAGCACTTGAACAGTGCTCAATTTGTTTTTGAAGATAAAAAAACGTTGCCAAATGCAGCAATTGCGGAGGGTGATGTTAAAAATCAGCGTATAGAAATTCGATTAATAATGCCGTAAAATTGGGATTCACGGACTGAAGTCCGTGGTGCAATCAAATTAACGTCCTAAAACCTTTTTTTGAAATGGTTGGAACCAACACTATATTTTTTTTAATGAGTGGAACGGCATTGTTGACTTTTTTGGCGATGTATTTTTTTGCACTCAATCAAAAATTAGCATTGAAGCAAAAAAATGCGACTTTAAACGCTGCTTTGAGCATTTTACAAGAAGAACGTGCCAAGTTGATTGTCAAATCAGACGGTATTTTTATGGAAAATACGGCGCAACAAGTACACATCGCGCATTTAAACGAAGAAATTAGAACGCTTTACGCTTCGATTGAACGGCTCGAATCGGACAATCAAGAAGTCGTTAAAGAATATAAATCATTAGAATCTCTTACACGGGCGCGAACGAGTTAGTGCTTACAATTTTTTAGAAACAACCAAAATTTACAAAATATTAGAATAGTGCTTTTGGACGAAAATCGCATACCGCGCTCTGCACGGCTTGCGGTTTTTTATTTATGGGCATTGTTAGATAATTTGTCGGAATTATTGGCTTTATGTCGCAAAATACTGAGGGGGTGTCAGATTTAGGAAATTTGCAAAATTTCCTAAATCTTTTGCCACAAAAACACCTTTTTTTACTTAAAAATTGGTTTGTGACATAAAACCGATAATTCCGTAATTTATTGACCACTTGAAGGTTTTGAAAGTAATCGGTCTGAAAAAAAAAGTTTATTTTTTTTCTTGAAAGTATTGCACTATCAATTTAAAGTGTACCTTTGTCATATCAGAAAATGATAAAGGGATATAAGGTTTGCTGATATTCAAGATGGAAATAAAACGGTGCGTATTAAAACTTTAACTAAAGGCTGTTCACCGATAGTTTTGCCCCATTCACCGAATAAAAAACACAGCCGCCGGTCTATGCCACATCTTTGCGTTACAATTAAATAGACAAGTCAATCAGTCATTGAGAGAAAGAAAAGAGGTTCGGAACTAGTCCGACAGAACAACGACAGAGGGACAAACGAAATTGGGTTTAGGTTAAATTTGCATATTTGGGTTGAGGCTGTTCGACATTGCGTTCGAACATCCTCTTTTTTTTGCCCAAAAACGAACATTTCGAATTTAAGTCAAAAAATACACCCCTCAGTATAAACGATAAAACCCCTATAAAACAGCACGTTTTATAGGGGTTTTATCGTTTATACTGAGGGGTACTCAAAATCGAATTACATCAAACCGAAAAGTTTGGCGTATTTGAGCATTTCACCCGTATTTGAGATTTTTACTTTGCCCATCATCACGGCCATCATCGGATTTTCTTCGCCTTTGACGAGTTTCATTAGCGTTTCAGATTTTGCCGATACAACGCATTTTGCTTCGCCCACCAAACCGTCCAATAATTCGATTTTGCCGTCTTTGGCAATAACCGTTTTTTGCAAACCCCCATCGTCTAAGTTGAAGTGGAACGAGGTATCAACGCCATTTAAGGCTTCGGGACTGACTTTTGAGGGAAGCGACGCCAAAAAATCTTGAGCTGTCATTAGTTAGTTTTAAATTATTAATTAAAAAATTTGTCCTATTCTAAAATCGTGATTGAAAAATCATGCTTTGAATACGGTCGCAAAAATAGCGGAGTATTCCATTTAGGGAAATTAAAAATTAAGAATTTAAAATTAAAAACTTACAACAACATTCGACCCCCTCAGTATAGGTCATCAAAAAAGCCATTTTGCACGCGCAAAACGGCTTTTTTAATGACTTACTGACTCGTGTCACGCAATAGCACACTGATTTGAGGGATACGACTGATTGACGCTAATTTTTTCCATAAGCATTTACTTTAAAAAAAAACCTTTTAAATCAGTCGTATCCCTCAAATCAGTGTGCCATTGCGTAACATCAGTTATTGATTTATTTTTTGAGAACTCCAATTAAAGTTGATTCCGCAAAGCCGCCAAAAACTTCGTATTGCAACCCCGTTGAGGCTTGCGTGACAACTGTTTTAGCCTTGGGATTGTAGCGATAAAGCGTAACGCGCATCCGTTCAAGCGCGCCTTGCGCGTTGAATAGGCTTGGATTTTTACCAAATTTTTCAAACACATCGGATTTGAGAATAAACGCCCCATCGTCCGCCGTTTCGACGGCAAAATGACCTGTGTAGTAAGGCTGCGTGTAAGCATAGTCAGTAAATAAACTAATTAAGACGCGTTGTTTTGCATTCAGCTCAAGCCACGTAATTTTAAACGTGTTGTTGCCCAAATCCGTCGCTGTGATAGGCGTCTGACGCGGTACAAGCACATCGCCACCTGTCAGTTCATTTTGCGGCGTTTTTGACCGAATTTGAAAGGCAACCAATTGATCCTTATCACTTGATAATGAATGGATTATGCTATTGCTACCGAAGTGATCGGGCAGCTTTAACCAATCGCTTGTTGTGACTTTTAAAGCATCCAAAGTATGGTTATAGTTAATGTGATAGGTCACATTCAGCCTGTCTTTGCCAAGCGTGTCTTTGCCCGAACTAATGCCAATTGTGCCATGTGAACTCGGCAAATAGCCGTTAGAAAACTCGGTAACTTTGGTGCTAGCAGCTTGGTCAAGGTATTCTGCATCGGGCGTAATCGGCTCGTGCTTGCACGCAACGGCGAGCAGTAAAAAAGCAATGCCAAAGGCGTAATTATTTTTCATTTTCGGACGATTTATGATTTAAAAAATGACACTTATTTTAAACAAGTGCATGGACAAAGTTATTTAGCATAATAACAATTCACGATTTTTTCTTATCGCTGTATTCAAGACAGCCTTTTGTTGCAACAAGGTTGGGTTGGTTTTCAAAAAAGGCCCCTCAGTAGTCAGTCAATTTAATACTGTCGGGTTATAACTCTTGGCGGGTTACAAACTCTAAAACGCCCAAAAATCATACAATTTCTAAGTCTTTTAATAGAAATAAAATCGTTTGTACTGCAAAAGGGTTAGTTTTCATAATTAAAAAAATAAAATAAATAAGCGAATAATCGCTAATTTCTATTTAGCACGTACTTTCGCATTTTATTAGTTGTTTTAACTACTTTTTTATATTAAACTTTAAATTTTTTCAAATCTAAAATGATGAGAATTAGACAGATTTCTACTGTAATTGCTTTTGTTCTAGCAAGTACAGCAGCTCTTTTTGGCCAAAGCACGGTCAAAGGAACGATTACAGATGCTGATAGCAAAGACCCGCTTGTCGGTGCTGCCATTGCCATAAAAGGCACATCGAAAGGCACTTTGGCCGATTTTAACGGGATGTACACCATTGATGTTCCTGCGGGAGCAACGACTTTGGTCGTCAGTTTTGTCGGCTATTCGACAAAGGAAATTGCGGTCGGCAAGGAAACAAACCTTGATATTCAATTGAGTACGGGCGTTGCCTTGGACAATGTGGTCATTTTGGGGTCACGCGCACCTGGCCGCACGAACACGCAATCGGCTGTTCCCGTGGACGTTATCACGCCGAAAGACTTGAAGGGTTTTTCGCAAGTGGATATCGGACAAATCCTCAATTACATTGCCCCTTCTTTCAACTCGAATCGCCAAACGGTCGCCGACGGAACTGACCACGTTGACCCTGCGTCATTGCGTGGTTTGGGACCCGACCAAGTGCTTGTTTTGGTGAACGGCAAACGTCGCCACACATCGGCACTCGTTAATATTAACGGCACAGTTGGCCGTGGTTCGGTTGGTACAGACATGAACGTGATTCCCGTTGCTGCTATCGAACGCATTGAGGTACTCCGCGACGGTGCGGCAGCTCAGTATGGTTCGGATGCGATTGCGGGTGTTATCAACATCGTTTTGCGGAAAGACATGGACGGTTTGGCTGTTTCAATGACATCGGGTTTCAACAAAACCGATATGAAATGGTCGTCACCGAACATCAACGGCACAACGGACAATTTTACAAAAAACATCACCGACGGCGAGGTTTTTCAAGTTGACGTAATGAAAGGTTTTAAATTGGGCAAAGAAGGCCGTTTGATGATTGCCGCTCAATACAACGACCGTGGCAAAACAAACCGTAGTGGCATTGATAATGTGCCAACAACGTATTTGGGTAGCAACGGTGGTTTTCCGGGAACACCTGCGGGGCGTAATCAAGACTCATTCCGCCGCGCTTTGATTGCTGCGGATGCAAGTATCGAGAAAACGAACAATTACGACCGTCAAAACATGATTTTTGGTAACTCAAATGCTAAGAATATCGGCATTTTTGCCAACGGCTCAGTACCACTCGTGGATGACGGCGAATTCTATTTTTCGGGCGGTTTGACGCACAGAACGGGCGAAGGTTTTGGTAACTACCGCATTCCCGTAGCGCGCAATCAACAACCTTTGGAAGCAAACGGCGCGTTGACTTACGTTAATGGTTTCCTTCCTGGCATTCGTTCTGCTATTGACGACCAATCATTTATCTTGGGTATCAAGAAAAATTTGGGCGAATGGAAAATGGATTTGAGCAACGTTTATGGTAAAAATCAATTCGCTTTTGAAGTCTTCAATTCAGGCAACGCCTCTTTGGCAAATGGTGTGTCTCAAAGCGTTTTTGATGCAGGTAAATTGAAATTTAGCCAAAACACAACAAATTTTGACATTGCTAGAACTTTTGATAAAATGGGTGCAATCCAAGGTTTGAGTACGGCTTTCGGTGCTGAATTACGCACGGACAACTACCAAATCGTAGCGGGTGAGGCTAGTTCTTACTTCGGCAACGGTAAAGTTGTGCCAGGCGCACCGTTGAGTGTTGGCGGCGCGGCAAATGGTACGGCAGTTGCCGCACCGGGCGCACAGGTTTTCCCGGGCTATCAGGCGCAAAATCAAGTCACCCGAGACAGAACAAGTTTGGGTATTTACGCTGATATTGAAGGTGAAATCGCTGACCGTTTGTTAATCGGCGTTGCAGGTCGTTACGAAGATTATTCGGATTTTGGCAATAATTTTAGTGGAAAAATAGCTACGAGATTGAAATTAACAAATGATATTTCGCTACGTGGCTCATTCAGTACAGGTTTCCGTGCGCCGTCTTTACAACAACGTTATTTCAACAATACAAGTACGCAGTTTGTTAGCGGTTTGCCGTCAAACACGTTGACGATTAACAACGACGACCAAATTGCCCGTCAAGTGATTGGTGTAGATGCTTTGCGCCCCGAGACTTCGGTCAACGTCGCCTTTGGTGCAACGGCAAAATTGAGCAGTTACTTGTCATTAACTGTTGATGCGTATCAGATTGATATTAAAGACCGTATCGTGTATTCAGGTGCATTTTCACGCGGCATTTTGAACTTTGCAGCAACGGATTATTTAGGCGTTAACAACGTCAACTTCTTCGCAAACGCGGCAAATACTAAAACACAAGGTATTGACATTGTCGCTAACAGCAAAGTTGCCGTCGGTAAAGGTTATTTGAACGCAACGTTAGCTATGAACTTCAATAAAAACGAAGTTACAGGCATCAACAGTAC
>JAYSRS010000386.1:0-12226 GCA_043720935.1 Saprospiraceae bacterium | reverse complement strand
AAATCCTTAAAAATCAAGAAAATTCTAATTCTAAAATTATTACGTAAGAATTTATAAATTTAAACATTTAAGCTAATCGCGTAAAAATCCTATTAAATTCTTGAAAATCAAGAAAATCCTAATTCTAAAATTATTACGTAAAAATTTACCAATTTAAACATTTAAGCTAGTCGCGTAAAAATCCTATTAAATTCTTAAAAACCAAGAAAATCCTAATTCTAAAATTATTACGTAAAAATTTACCAATTTAAACATTTAAGCTAGTCGCATAAAAAATCCTATTAAATCCCTAAAATCAAATAAATCCTAATTCTTAAAAACTTAAAACATTAAATACTTACGTAAATATTTACAAAACTAACCCATTAAATTGACAAATTCGTCAAGCCATTGACGAAAATTGAGTTTTGCGACATCATTGCCTGTTTCAGAATACATAGATTTCAGCGTATCGCATTCTTTAAACAACGAATAATCGCGTAAACGGGTGTCCATAAATTGAATGTCAACAACGGAACGGAGATTTTGAATGTCATCAAGCAAATAACCGTTCACTTTCGACCGTTCGCGGAACATATTAACTAAACCGAACACATTAAGCGGTCGTGCACTCAATTGCCGCGACAATTGTACGTGCAGAACGGTTTTCAAATACTTCGCGGAAGCGTCCACGTTGAAATTACCTGCCACGAAAGGCATAAACAGCATATCCACATAACTCAAATAGGGGATAATCTCCTGTTTGTCGGGCGAGATGTTCAAATCTAGCTTTCCTGCCACGTCAATAAAGACGACATGATACCGTTTATCGAGTTCCCGAATGTCCTTATGTATGTCCTCAAGCGTTGCCGAACGCACATCATATGGAGGGGAAGAATTTGGCGCATTTTGAGCGTCATTTTGCCGCATTTCCCAAATGCTTCTTTGGTCGTCGGCATCCACAATACAGACATCAAGATTGAAAGGCGGTTGACTTAAAGCAGTAGCGGTCATCATCGTCAAAGTTGATTTGCCGACGCCGCCTTTTTGGTTGCCAAAAAGAATAATTTTTGCCATGTGTATGATTCTAAATTAATATTTTGGGCAAAGTTAGTTAAATCTTTAAAAGAATAAATTTTTAAATGGTTGAATTTTTAAAAACATAAAAGAATAAATTATTGAATACTTAAATTATTACGTAATAATTTAAGTATTTCAGAAAATAGCTGTTAAATATGAGCCTGTATTTTTTAAATTATTACGTAATAATTTAAAAAATAGGTCGTTAAAATTTTAAAAACTACCTTTAGAAGCTAAAAATACTGAGGGGGTCTATTTTTTAAAACTTTAAATTTTTACGCAAAAATTTAAAATTTTAAAAATGGGTTGACGCTTGACTAAAATTTTGTAATTTTTATTTTTTGCGTAAAAATTTAAACAATAAAAAAAAGGCTGCCAACATAAATTTGGCGGAAGATATTTCTGCTAAAAATCAAAAATGAGCAACGTTTTTTTTGCTTTAAGCCTTTTTAACCTAAAACCTGTGCGTGGGGCAATTTTTTACAATTTATGCCCACAGGCGTAAAAAAAAGGGCTGTTTTTAGTTCCCCATCTGTTTTTGAAAAAAATTAAAATAGCATCAGCAAAAACAAATTTTGTTTGTTTGTTTTTAAGAAATTTTTACTCTTCTTTTATTATGTTTTTAATGTTTTTTAAAATTTATGTAAGTAGTTGATTATCAATGTTTTATTTCTCTAACTATAACCAAAAGCGAACACAACTATAACCAAAAGCGAACGTAACTATAACCAAAAACTAACGCAACTATAACCAAAAGCGAACGTAACTATAACCAAAAGCGAACATAACTATAACCAAAAACTAAAAGTATTTGTTAGTTTTTAGTTATAGTTGATACAAGGTGTTACTATTTTTTGGTTATATTTGCGACATCGTAAAATAAAGAGCAACGTAAGATGGGACAAAAGAGCAAGCGTAACAAAGGTATCAAGTTGATTCGTAAATCGAACGATTTGATTGAGGCACGGTATAAATTTGATATTTGGGAGACGCGTATTTTCAGTACAGTCATCTCTCAAATATCGCCCGAAGATGAAGATTTTAAAGTTTTTCGCATCACGCCCCGCGATATGATTAAGGAATTTGACATCCACAACGGCAATGCGTATGAGCTGCTTCGAGAGGCGGCGCACAGCCTTATGGACAAACGTTTTTTTATTAATTACGAAGTAAAAGGGGCGGTACGTGAGCAACGTTTTCACATTATTCGGAGTATGGATTACCTCAAAGAAGTGGCTGATGAAGCGCATCGTGAGGAAAATGAGTACATCGAATTGGCGATTGAACCCGAAATGAAGCAACTTTTGTTGGAACTAAAAAGCCGTTTTACGTCCTACGATATGCGAAACATCATCCGTTTTCGTAGCAGTTATACTGTTAGAATTTATGAACATTTGAAACAATATGAAAGCATCGGACGCCGTACTTTGGACATCGAATATTTAAAAAGAATATTTGAATTGGCCACTGAATACCCGCTTTTTGCCAATTTTTATCAGAAAATAATTGAACCCGCTTTGCGAGATATTAACCTCTATGCGGACATTGAAATAACAAATATTTATAAAATAAAAAGCGGCAGAAAAGTCGAAAGTCTCTTGTTTGAATTTCGTTCAAAACCGAATGCTTATGAGACGTTGAACAAACGCCGAAAACTGCCCGAACCGACGCCTGTTTTAGCATTGCCTTTTCCGCAGCAACGGCCTGTGGAAGCCGCTAAACCGAGCGAAACAAGCCATGCAGATACTTTATTTTTGCAATTTCAATCCGCCGTTGTTGGTGAATTTGGCGTCTCGCCCACCATTTTTTTAGCCCAAATCATGAGTCATACTGAGGGGGATATTGACCGCGCCGTTCGCGTAACGCGTCGTGCCGTTGCCGAAAAACGGGCCAAAAATGCCGCAGGTTTTTTCATCGAAGCCCTCCGAAACAACTACACTGACCGCGAAGAACAACAAATTGAGCAGGTCAAAGTAGCTCAAAAAAAGCAGGCATCCGAAGCTGAAAAACGGGCCAAGCAAATGGCTGAAAGGCTGAATTTAGAAGCCGATTTGACACAATTACGCCAAGAATACACGCAATCTTTGAACGACCGCATCCGCGAATTGACGGCAATAGACCCGTCAGTAACGGAGCAAACTATCCGCAATTTGCGCGAAAGCCCGTTCGTGAAACCACTTATCGAAGAGCGCGAATTGCAGTCGAATAGGGTATTGGTTGTTGAAGATTTTAGGCAAGATAAGATACTCCGAGAGTTGGTGAAAGGCAAAATTATTGACGCCCACAAAGAGTTTTTTGCTGAAATTATGCAGCAATACGACCCTAAAATTCGGCAAATAGAGTTTCAGATTCGGCAATTATCGTGATTTTGGATAAATGATTTCAGATTTAGAAAGTTACGAAATGTGGGATTGTGAGGTGCGTTTAGGAAGATACCCTTCTGTTTTAGTATCAGATACTGAGGGGGCTTATGCCTTAATAGTGGTTACAGAATTAACACGTCAATTTTGTAAAATTGGCAATTATTGCTTACTTTTGTTGCAAAATAATAGAATTATGATAAAAATTCCTTATGGTCAAAGTGACTTTAAATTTTTAGTAGAGGAAGGCTATTTCTATCAAGACCGTACTAAATTTGTAGAAACGCTTGAAAAATGGCACTCCCGATTTCCTATTTTCCTTCGTCCGCGTCGGTTTGGAAAAAGTCTTTTTGTTAGGACGTTGCACCATTACTACGGATTAGAGCATAAAAATGCCTTTCCAACACTCTTTAAAAATCTGTATATCGGCCAGTACCCAACTGTCGAAGCCAATAGTTATATGGTATTGAGCTTTGATTTTAGCGGGATTGATACAGCGACACACGATAGTACGTATAAAGGTTTTTTGAAGAATGTACTGAATGGGGCAAGTGTTTTTATGACAACTTGTAATGATTTTTTTACGGATGAACAAAGGCGTTTGGTGAATGAGCAACAAAGTCCAGAAGATGTCCTTAAAATGCTTTTTCAGTTTATAAAAAATAACAATATTTCGCATAAAATCTATTTGCTAATAGACGAATATGACCATTTTGCGAATGAATTATTGTCTTTTGATTTTGAACGTTTCAAATCTAATGTCAGTCAAAATGGTTTTGTGCGCAAGTTTTATGAAAATTTGAAAAAGGCAACACGTGATGGTATTATTGGCCGCATTTTCATTACAGGTGTGTCGCCAATTACGATGGATTCTATGACGAGTGGCTTTAATATTTCTGATAATATTAGTCTTAATCCTATTTTTCACGATATGATGGGGTTTACACATTCAGAAGTTGAAGCCCTTTTGAGAGGAACGGGTATTCCCGAAGAGAAAATACCTACTATGATGTCCGATTTAACGGAATGGTACGATGGTTATCAATTTAGTAGTACGAATCGGGGTGCGCTTTTTAATCCCGATATGCTGCTGTATTTTCTGAAAGAATACAGTATTTTGGGCAAATATCCCGAAGAAATGTTGGATTCTAACATCATTACAGACTATCGAAAAATACGGGATATGTTTAAGATAGGCAGTGGCGAACTCGATAAATTGACTTTATTAAATGAGTTGACGGATAAAGGTTGTATAGATTTTCCATTGACACGTATTTATAATTTGGAGCATAATTTTACAGATGAAGATTTTTTAAGCCTGTTATTTTATATGGGTATGCTGACTTTTAAGGAAGCCCTTAGTAATGATTGGCGGTTTGACATCCCAAATTATGTGATTAAAAAGCTCTATTTTGAGTACTTTGGTGCGCTTTATTTAGAAAAAACGCAGTTTTCAAGGACGCAACGCCCGATTATGCAAACAATAGATGCGTTGATGAATGAAGGAAAACCTAACGCTTTTTTAAAGATTGTGGAATACGTGTTGCAGGAAAATCATTCTAATCGAGATGAAATGGTGTACGGCGAAAAGCACTTGCAAACTTTGATGATTGCGCTGCTTTTTCCTTATAAAGCTTTTAAAATTCACAGTGAATATGAGTCAAAACGCACTTATCCCGATATTTTTTTGGAGCGCATACCTGATAGAAAAATTAATTATGAAGTCGTTTTGGAGTTGAAATACATTAAAAAATCAGCAGTAGAAAAAGATGCCGATAAATTGGACAACGTTATTAAAGAAGCGCAAACACAATTGAATGGGTATATGCAAACCGAGCGTTTTTCTCATCCCGATGTGCGGGGTTTTTACGTGGTTTTTTTGGGTGGTGAAGTGTATCAATGTAAGGAATTTGGACAGTATTGATTTTAATACCCCTCAGTATAGATGGTAAAAAGCCTTGAAAACACGTGTTTTCAAGGCTTTTTACCATTAATTCACAAATTTGGCGGGTGCTTTCCCGCAGCAACTAATATCTTTCGTAGGTTAACTAAGCCAATTCTATTGAGTTTTAATCTTGTGATTGTTGCTCTTCCTGTTGGCGTTTTGCCTTCAGTTATACTGAAATTTTCAATCCATTGGAAATGAGTTGCCCATTTATCTGTTCTTGGATTGTATAATGGTACTAAATCACCTGTCAATAAATCATAAACTTGGGTATGAATCCCTTTAAACAAGTTACAACCTAAACACGCCCACGCAAGATTTTCTAAGTCGTCGAGTCCACCTTTGGCAATAGGTATAATATGCTCCGCAGAAAAAGGGTCGTGTGAGAGCATTGCTTGCATTTGGCAATACTCACAACAGTCTGCAGCTCTTTCGCACACAATTTTGCGTAAGCTTATTCTCATGCGGATAGATGTTTTATGCCTAAATCTAACATCGCTTTTTCAAGGGAAATATTCCGTAATTGGGCTAATTGAAGCACATTACTCATGCGTTTTGCATGAGCAATTTCTATTAAATCATTTAATTGGATTAAGTTTTCACGCTCATCTTCCGTTATTTTATCTAATTTTAAAAGCGTTCTTAATCTATGATATTCCTCTAAATCATCCGTTTGAATATCCAATTGACAATGCGTCAAAAGTTCCTGTTCAGTAAGTAGTTTTTTCTTTTTAGCATTTTTAGAGATGCTTGTTGCCGTTAATAATTGCGAAATATAACGCTCCAAGGGCATACCTTCTCGGGTAGCACTTTCGCGGAGATAATGTTCCGTTGTAACAGGAAGTTGAATAGTTAAGGACATTTTAATTTTAATTTTATGCAAAAATAACGTTTTTTTGTAAATATTGGCAAATATACTGAAGGGTATGATTTTTAGTTATTTTCCTTTTCTATAATCCGAAGGCTTCACATTCATTTTCTTTTTAAAGATGCGTGAGAAGTAAAATTCCGATTCAAAACCCGTTTTGTAGGCCACTTCGGACACTAAAAGCGTCGTTTCTTTCAGCATTTGGGCGGCTTTTTCGATTTTTAGGTTTAGATGATATTGACCTGGCGAGACACCTATGATGTCTTTGAACGCTTTTCTGAACCAGACATAACTCACATTTTGCTCCGAAGCGAGTTTTTCCATGTCCAAATTATCCGTCCAATTCTGATGAATTTTGTAGCGAATCACATTAACAATTTTGTCTGGCCGCATACGGGCTTTTTCGGACAATAGGGCAGAAGCATAGACCAAACCGAGCAATTGAATCACTAAACATGACGAAATTTGGGTGTAAGCAACGCCTTCATACTTAACGGTGTCAATCAAACGAATGAAAATATTGAGAAATTCGGTGTTGAAACCGATGCTTAAAATCGCATTTTTGGGGTCAAAACATTCTTGTCGCATCAAATATTCGGCATAATGACCGTTAAATCCTACCCAAAATTCTTCCCAACTCGTGCCGTCCAAGGGTTTATACCGGTGCCAAACATTGGGGAACAACAGAAAAAGCGTGCCTTCTTCCACCACAATCGGCGGTGTGTGTTCGGTTTCAAAAATTCCTTTTCCATTAGCGATATACACCATTTGAAACTCTTTCAAACGCCGCCCGTGTTCCCAACTAAAATAATGTGATTCGGGATGTTTGGGGTCGGGATAGATTTTCGACGGGTCATGCACGTAATGCCCGACGGTAACGACATTGACGCCCCAATTTGGTTCTGAATCCACCAAATCCTTAATTTGAGATTCATTAAAATATTTGCGGTAAGCATCCATAAGGGAATTAAAAATTAAAAATTAAAAATTAACAAGGATTTTCAACGTTCGGGGAACTTTAAAAGTTCCCTGAACGTCCGCCGTAAAGCTGATAATTCCGAAATAAAATTATACACTTTATTTAAAATTAATTTTTAATATCAAAAAGTGTAAAAAAATGAGCAAAAGAGTTGCATATAGATTCAATATTTAAGTTTTCTTTGTCTTAGAAAGGGCAAATATAGTTCTGATTTATTGTTAAAACAGGAAAAATAAAGAATTGTTGCCCAATTTTTAAAGAAATGGATGATAGCTTATTTTTCATTTTTTGATATGTTTAAAATATAGTATAAATAGTTGATTGACGGCTAAATTGTGCCGAAAATCTTAAAATACTGAGGGGGTGTTTTCTAAGGAATAAAAAAATTATAAGTAACAAATTGCAGTTTGCAATTGATTGATTGTCAGTCGCTTACAAATTTTTAATTTCCTAACACGCCTTTTGATACGAACAACCAGATTTTATAAAAAAGAAAAACTAACAGCGTTATGCAAGTCATTTTTGGCATTCTTTATCACACTATCGGCGGCATTTCGTCGGGTAGTTTCTACATGGGCTTCAAAAAAGTCAAAGGCTGGGCTTGGGAAAGTATGTGGATTATTGGCGGTCTGTTTTCGTGGCTCATTGTGCCGCCGATTGCCGCTTATTTGACCGTTCCGAACTTCGCGGACATCATCAGCACAGGGGCGAGTTCCGTCAAAACTTTCGTTTTTTCAATGGGTTTGCTGTGGGGAATCGGCGGTTTGACCTACGGTTTAGGCGTCCGTTATCTCGGAATGTCGCTTGGAAACTCGGTCGTTTTGGGCTTTTGCTCCGCTTTTGGGTCGCTCGTTCCTGCGATTTATTACAATTTTAACCCTGCGGAAGGCAAAACGTCGTTCTCTGATTTGCTCTCAGATTCAGGTGGACAAATGGTTTTATTGGGTGTTTTAGTCTGTTTAATCGGCATTGCAGTCTCTGGAAAAGCAGGGATGATTAAAGAAACGGAGCTGACGGAAGAGCAAAAACAAGGCAGCGTCAAAGAGTTTAGCTTGGTCAAAGGCTTAATAATTGCGATAATTTCGGGTATTTTAAGCTCTTTTTTCAATTTTGGCATCGAAGGCGGCAAACCTTTGGCCGAGGAAGCGGTACGTCAAGGCTTTAATCCGTTGTTCCAAAACAACGTCACTTACGTCGTTTTACTGTGGGGGGGCTTGACGACAAATTTTATTTGGTGTATGTACCTCAATTTTAAGAACAAAACGTTCAGCGATTACACGAACCCAAACACGCCGATTGCTAAAAACGTCCTTTTTGCAGGTCTTGCGGGAACGATGTGGTTTCTTCAATTTTTCTTCTACGGCATGGGCGAAAGCAAACTTGGCAACGGAGCAAGTTCGTGGATTCTGCACATGGCCACCATTATTTTGACGGCGAATGCGTGGGGTTTAGGCTTAGGCGAATGGAAAGACGTGTCAAAAAAGGCGTTTAATACCTTCGTTTTGGGGCTTGCGTTGATTATATTGTCTATCTTTTTAGTCGGTATTGGCAATTCGATGAAGTAACTTTTTTTTTCATACATTCTTGTATTGTTGGAAGCCGTCAACAATTTTGGCGGCTTTTTCAACGGTTTTCAGCAGTTTTTGCTTTTATAATTTCTCAATATCACGCCACGACCAAAAAGTACCATTTGAACGTAGTTGGGTTTCTTCTCCTGCGTAAATCACGTTGTCTGAACCAGTTATATGTTATTGACGTAGCGATACTCTGGAAAAGCATCGCGCAATAAGGTTGTTTTTCCCGATTGTCGTGGGCCTGTTACGAGCAGAATAGGGAATTTGGGCAGCATTTCGCGTAAGGATTCTGTAATTTGACGTTGAATCAGCATGATGTTTCTAATTTTTATTTTTTATTCGACTAAATGTTTTTTGAAACCCTACATAATATTTGAACTATCCACAACGGGCTGTTTTTCGCTTCGCTCAAAAGACGCCCTCTAAGAAAATCTATTGGGGCGACGCTATTTTTTGAAAAAAATCTACGATTTTTTTTCAAAAAATAGCGTCGCCCCTAAGAAAAACCCTCCGCACGCCTTTCGAGCGAAGCGAGAAACAGTGCATAATAAGTTATTTTGTTAAAACAAAGTATTTTGTAGGGTTTCAAAAAATGTTTAAATATTTACGTAATAATTTAAAATTTTAACCAATTAATTATCTTTTTTTTATTGAAAATCACCAATCATGTCTATTAAATCAACGAATTTCAACCACGTTAGTTATTTGTGGGATGATGCAAAAGCTGCCGAACTTGCAGGCGATGAAGTCGCTTTATTCATTTATCGCTCAAATTTATTGGGTGCAGATTTACGCTTAACAAACTACGGTGGCGGCAATACATCCGTAAAATTGATTGAAAAAGACCCTTTGACGGGCAATCCGACGGAAGTGATGTGGATTAAAGGCTCGGGTGGCGACATCGGGACATTGAAAAAATCGGGCTGCGCGGCTTTGTACATCGAGCGTTTGCGCAGCCTTGAAAAAGTTTATCGCGGCCTTGAATTTGAGGATGAAATGGTCGAATTGTTCAATCATTGCATCTTCGATTTGGCGTCAAAAGCCCCGTCAATTGATACGCCTTTACACGGTTTTTTGCCTTTTAAACACATAGACCATTTACACCCCGACGCTGCAATTGCGATTGCTGCCGCAAAAGATGGAGAAAAGATAACGCATGATTTGTTTGGCGGCACAGTCGGTTGGGTCGGTTGGCAACGGCCTGGCTTCGATTTGGGCTTGCAAATCCGCGAATGTTTGGAAAATGCGGTTAAAAAAGGTGTTGTACAGAGGGGTGTCCTATTGGGTTCGCACGGCTTGTTTACATGGGGTGATACGGCTTACGACAGTTATATGAATACGCTCGAAGTCATCGAAAAATGCGCCGATTTCTTAGAGAATCCCCCTTTGGGGGTAGGGGGCAAAACGCGCCCGATTTTCGGTGGAGAGCAAATAAAAAGCCTTGAAAAGGCTGAAAGACTACAAAAAGCGGCTAAAATCGCCCCAATACTGAGGGGCCTCAATTTCGGATTTGGGATGTCGGATGTCGGAACTGCGGTATCGCCGAAATCCTACATGATTGGGCATTTTACGGACGATACACAGGTGTTGCAATTCATCAATTCAGAAGATTTAGACCGCCTCGCCCCATTAGGAACAAGCTGCCCCGACCATTTTTTGCGGACAAAAATTAGCCCCTTGGTTTTGGATTTGAAACCGTCAGACGACCTCAATGACGTGGCCAAAATCAAGGAAATTTTGACCCCTCAGTATGCAGCTTATCGGAAAATGTACAGCAATTACTACGATACGTGTAAGCATCCGAATAGCCCCGCAATGCGCGATGCAAATCCCGTAGTTGTGTTGTTCAGAGGCGTCGGTATGTTCACTTTTGCGAAAGATAAACAGACAGCACGCGTAGCATCAGAGTTTTACGCAAATGCTATAAATGTTATGCGTGGTGCAGAAGCTGTGTCGGAATACACCGCTTTGCCGCGTCAAGAAGCGTTTGACATTGAATATTGGCTGTTGGAAGAAGCCAAATTGCAGCGGATGCCAAAGCCAAAACCGTTGTCGGGTCGTGTGGCCCTCGTGACGGGAAGTGCGGGTGGCATTGGTAAAGCAATTGCTAAAAAATTGGCTTCGGAAGGGGCGTGTGTGGTCTTAAATGACATCAACGAAGAGCGTTTGGAAACGGCAAAAGCGGAGTTTACAAAGCTATTTGGCAAAGACGCCGTTTCGACGGTTTTGATGGACGTTACCAATTCGCGCAGCATCGAAAATGCTATGGAAGCGGCGAGTTTGGCGTTTGGTGGCGTTGATATTGTGGTCAATAATGCAGGTATTAGCCTCTCAAAACCCGTAACAGAGCATACCGTTGCGGATTGGGATAAGGTGTATGACATATTGGTAAAAGGTCAATTCCTCGTGAGTCGTGAAGCAGTGGAAGTGATGCGGAAACAAGGTTTTGGCGGCGATATTGTGAATATTGTCTCCAAAAATGCCGTTGTTTCAGGCCCAAACAACCTTGCTTATGGCTCGGCGAAGGCCGCACAAGCACATGGCACACGGCTTTTAGCGGCTGAATTGGGGGCGGATAAAATTCGCGTCAACATGGTCAATCCCGATGCTGTAATTGCGGATTCCAATATTTGGGCTGGCGGTTGGGCCGAAGGTCGGGCGAAGGCTTACGGCGTTACGGTTGCCGAATTGCCCACTTATTACGCGAAGCGGACGCTGTTAAATGAAATTATTTTACCCGATGATATTGCGAATGCCACGTTTGCATTTGTCGGCGGTTTGCTCTCGAAATCAACGGGCAATGCGCTGAATGTGGACGGCGGTGTGGCAATGGGCTTTTTGCGTTAACACATATTTTGGGGAACAAAAATATGTCAAAAAATATGTTACAAAATGAAAAGAGTCGCTTTTAAAATGAAGTTGCACGAGGGTAAAGTTGCTGAATACCGCCTTCGGCACGACGAAATTTGGCCCGACCTTGTTGCCTTGCTCAAAAGCGTCGGCATCAATGATTATTCGATTTTTTTGGATGAAGAAACGCATATTTTATTTGCTGTTTTGGCAATCGAAAATACTGAATTGCTCGATACGCTGCCGCAACACGAAGTTATGCAACGTTGGTGGAAATATATGGGCGATATTATGGATGCGAATTCCGACAATTCGCCCGTGGTTAAGCCTTTGAATGAGGTGTTTTATTTGGCATAAACGTGGCGCAATTTTAAGGTCGCACTACATTAAATATTTACGTAAGTATTTAATCATTTAAAAAATATTAATGCTTATTTTAAGGCTTTTAAGGCTTTAAGGCGGCGTAGCTGCCAAATCTCGGTAATATTCAAGCAATCAACGATTTTTTTACGCGGTGTAACCGCGAAACAGGCGGTTTTGCGGTTACACCGCATAAAAATTTAGTTTAGAGCCTAGCGTTACCAAGATTTT
>JAYSRS010000385.1:0-4212 GCA_043720935.1 Saprospiraceae bacterium | reverse complement strand
AACAACTGCATTGACCACATCCGCAAAAAACGCCTTAAAACGTACTCGATGGACGACACCATCAAGTCGGATAGCAACAGTGAGTTTTCGCAAACCCTCAGCAACTTCGACCCCGACCCCGAGCAGATGATGGTGCACGACCAAAAAATCGCGCACGTCAGAGGCTTGGTCGAGAATTTGGCCGCCAAATACCGCTCGATGATTGAGTTGCGGTATTATGAAGAATTGACTTACGAAGAAATTGCCCACGAAATGCAATTGCCCCTTGGAACGGTCAAAGCGCAATTGTTTCGGGCAAAAGAATTACTGTATCAACAGCTTACAGCCGCCAACTCGCATTCATTTTTGGACGTTCGTGCGCGGCGAGAGAAAGGTGTAATGGCAGAAGCCGCCTGATAAACACAGATTAGAATATGACATCCTTACTCTTTTCAGTCGAGTGGCAAGCCGTTGAATCGGCTTGTCACTTGTTTTTTTAGGCAAAATACTGAGGGGGTATGCTTTTGAGAACAGGTAGTGTACATTCTGAAAATTATATTTCAAAACATAACATATTGAAAATCAATGTATTGAAAATAAAAATATAAGAGCGCACGATGCTCAGTTAAGGTTGAATGATTGTATGTTTGGGCTTTGAAACTCTTTTATTAACAATCAAAACAGACTTACTATGCAAACAAATGATGAACTTTGGAAAGGTGCGTTGGAGGATTTGCGCTTTGAATTTATCCAAAAATTTTACCCAGACCTTTATCCGTACATTGACCACAGCCATGAAAATCCAATTGAATTTTTGGATAAAGAATTGGCCCAACTCCATGCTGATTCGGAAGTTGGTGGGAAAAAAGTGGATAAATTGATGGGTGTTCATTTACGCGGTATCCGTGATATGCGGATTATCTACATACACGTAGAAGCGCAAGGCTATCCCGACCCGCTATTTGACGAGCGTAATTTTACGTATTTTTATAGGTTGATTGACCTCTATGGAAAAAATGTAACGATGTTAGTGATTTTGACTGACCCAAGCCCTAATTATAAGCCTTCGATTTATAGGTACGACTTTATGGGCGTTCATTTGAGCTATCAATATCCCGTTTATAAGATTTTGGAAGAAAACCCAGAAACTCTCGCGGCGTCTGAAAACCTTTTTGATGTAACGTTTTTGACCGCTTATTGGGCTATTCAGAAAAAACGGGGTAAACTGACGGATGAAGATTTGGCAGAGTGCAAATTAGATTTGATGCGCCGCCTATTGTCTAAGAATGTTGATAAAGTCAAGATTCGTAAACTTTTTGACTTCATAAAACAGTACGTTAGTTTTGAAAAATCAGAAATAACGGCTACTTTTGAGCGTAAATTTGATGAACTTGTTAAAATTGAAAAAAATATGGGCATTACAGAAATTATCATTAGGCAAGCTGAAGATAGAGCAGCGGAGCGGGTACAGGCTGCTGAAGCCAAGGCAAAGCTATACGTTGAACAAGCATTAGCAAAGATAGATGAACAAGTCGCTAGACTTGCAGCACAAGCAGCAGCACAAGCAGCAGCACAAGCACGTGAAGAACGGAAAAACACCGTTCGCAATATGAGAGCGCATAATTTCTCGGCTGAAAGAATCGCTGATATTGTCGGTTATTCGTTGGATGAGGTTAACGCCTTTTTCCAAGAATTGGACAAAGAACAATGATTTTTGGGGGCTTGATGCTGTTCAAAACTAAAATGCCTTGAATGCTAACAAGTATTCAAGGCATTTTTTTATTACATCTAATCAATTGGAAATCAATGAATTCAGTGCTTTTTATGTTAGGTAAATAATCAATAATTCCGAAATAAAAAAGTGGCCAAACTAAAACAAGATGGCTACAATTTTGATTTATCAACCAAAGCAACCACCCCCTCAGTATTTTACGTAGTGAAAAACGTATCAACACCATCTAAATGACGGAATTAGAGATTCAGCAACATATTGAGCAATGTCGGGCGGGGAATCGGACGAGCCAAGAACGGATTTTCGCGCAGTTTCGCAACTACGCCCTGACTGTTTGCAGCCGTTATGCAGGCACGCACGAAGAGGCAAAGGAGGTGATGAATGACGCATTTTTCAAGATTTTTACCAAAATTGACCGTTACAATCCCTCAATGTCCTTCAAGGGTTGGCTGCACCGCATTGTCGTCAACACGGCGATTGACCGCTATCGAACGCGCATCAATCAGCCGCGTCATGAGGAATTGAGCCGTGCGGAAAGTGTCGAAATCGAAACCGAAGTCGTCGAAAAACTGACACGGGAGGAGATTTTTAAAATGGTGCAACACTTGTCACCTGCCTATCGAACGGCTTTTAACTTATATGTGGTTGACCAATTTACACATCCCGAAATCGCCGCAATGCTCAGTATTACTGAGGGGGCCTCAAAATCGAATCTGTCGAAAGCCCGACAGCATTTGAAACGGATGTTACAGACTAGCGAAAATCGTGGTGAACGGCGTAGGTTTTGAGTTTTAGGGTTTGAGTTACGCGTCACTCGTTATTTATAAAATACTCATATCCCTCAAATCAGTGTGCCATTGCGTAACATCAGTAAAACAATGAAAATCAACATTTTAAACACTACTCTTTTTGACTATTTTATATTAACAATTGATTGTTCGCAAGTTTGGCCATTGTTTTTAGAATGGTTGAATTTCAAAATACTTAGAGTATGAGTGATAAAGATTTTGACAAATTATTTGGCGACCGTCTGCGCGAAGAAAGGCGGTTTAGTGAAGACGACAGCGATTGGAAAACGCTCGCCGAACGGCTTAGTAGTGCCTTAATAAATGGTGATTCAACAGTGATTGCGGCTGAATCCACTACTTTTAGGCGGTGGCTTTTGCCGTTGATGGGGTTGCTATTGTTGACAACAAGCGGCCTTTTGTGGGCTAAATTGACCAATTTGGACAAAACAAATGCGGCACTCGCGGAACAAATTCATGCGTTGAAACCGCAATTTACGACAGTTCACGACACGGTATTTATCAAAAAAACGGACACTATTTATATTGAGCGCAATACACCGCAAAATGTATTTAAAAACGTAAATAGCGATACTAAAAAAATAAGTTTTAATAAAGTAAATTCAAACTTAAATACTAACTCAAACTTAAATAATGAATTAAATACACAATTGCAATTTTTAAATGTAGAATTAAAAACAACAAAAGATAAAATAGCGGCGTTAGAAAATAAATTACAACTTGCTGATAATCAACGTATTGCAATAGAAATAAAATTAGAAGAGATAGAAAAAAATAACACTAACACGCTTTTAAATACATCGCTAAATAAGAATGAATTAACGAATAATAAAACGTTAGACAATACTGATAAAGTTATTGCCTCTATTAAATTAGATTCAATTCAATTGTATTTATTGGCTAAAAAAATAGCAGATTCATTAATAAGAAATTCAAAAATAGACCCCCTCAGTAATTTAACCCAAAACACGATAAAAACCAATAAACGCCCCACCACACCACGGCTTTTTGCAGGTGTCGGCGGTGGTTTGCTTTATTACAAATCAACTTGGAGAAATGCCGCAGGTACAGCAGTTTCGCGCAATGAACAAAGCTATCAAGTCGGCTTAAAATTGGAATATGCCTTAACTGACCGCTTGCGATTGACGGTAGGCGGCGATTATTGTCCGTTTAGTTTCGACATTGCTTGGCAAGACACCCGTTACAATTTACCAACACCCGTCCATTTTTATCCACAAACCGAACGCATTAAAAGCGGTAAAGCGACGCAAAAACTCGCACAAGTGGCCATTGGCTCAAAATATTTGTTCACCGACGGCAGAAATCGGTGGCGGCCTTACGTCGGTGCAGCTTATTCTGCTATGTGGATTATGCCGTTTGAGGTCGAATATACGGTTCAAAACATCGCCACACCTACGAATACACGCACGCTCACGGCAGCGTCAGAGGGGGCGAATATTGCCAATTTATTGTTACTAAATGGCGGGCTTGAATACCGTTTTAACCGCCGTTTCGTTCTTCAAGGCGAGGCGTTTTATTGTTTAGAACTAAATCGTCCGCAAAAAACGTATGATTTATTTGGCTTGCGGGGCGCGTTTTTGGTCAATTTTTAACACCGTTTAGGGCTGTTTTCGCTGCGCTCAAAAGACGCCTCTTAAAGAAATCTATCGGAGCGGGGGGGGGGGGGGGGGGGGG
>JAYSRS010000384.1:0-1502 GCA_043720935.1 Saprospiraceae bacterium | reverse complement strand
TTTATCACTTTTCGTTTATCACTTTTCGTTTATCACTTTTCGTTTATCACTTTTCGTTTATCACTTTTCGTTTATCACTTTTCGTTTATCACTCAATTATGCCTAAAAATACGCTTCAAGCGAAGCACGACGCCTTTGGCCGTCTGCTAAAAATCATGGATGAACTCCGTGAACAATGTCCGTGGGATAGAAAACAAACCTTGGAAAGCCTCCGCAATCTGACGATTGAGGAAACCTACGAGTTGGCGGATGCGATTCTCGACGGCGATTTGAAGGGCATCAATGAAGAAATCGGCGACATTATGTTGCACATGGTTTTTTACGCTAAAATTGGAGATGAACAAAATCATTTCGATATTGCCGACGCTTTGAATAATGTCTGCGACAAACTCATTGCGCGGCATCCGCACATTTACAGCGATTGGGTCGTCAAGGATGAAGAAGAAGTGAGCCGCAATTGGGAGAAATTGAAGCTGAAAGAAGGCAAAAAGTCCGTTTTGGAAGGCGTGCCGCGCTCGTTACCCGCTATCGTGAAGGCGTATCGGATGCAAGAGAAAACGGCTAAAATCGGTTTTGAATGGGAAAACACCGACCAAGTTTGGGCAAAAGTGGAAGAAGAAATCGCCGAACTTAAAGAGGCAGTCGAGCTAATGCCCGATAAAAAAGAAGAAGAATTTGGCGATGTTCTATTCTCGCTCATCAATTACGCCCGTTTTATCGGCGTTGACCCCGAAACGGCTTTGGAAAAAACAAATCGGAAGTTCAAACGTCGTTTTGAATTTATCGAAGCCCACGCGCCGAAACCTTTGGCCGATATGACGTTGGCGGAAATGGATGACCTCTGGAACGCTGCCAAAGCAGAAGAAAGACGATAGAGGAATTTCAAATTTCAGATTTCAAGGTGCAATAAATTAAAAAATACTGAGGGGCCTCTTTTCGCTTCATTTGGACGGAATCACGATTACTAAAACATAACGCTTTTGTCATTCAGTAGGAAAAAATCAACGATATGAAAAACGAATTACCCAACAATTGGTCTTATGCGGAATTTAACGCATTCGTCATGCTCTACGCTGCAAACGCGGACAATCACATCACGCGAGAGGAAACAGCTTTGATTCGCCCGACTTTGACGGCGGAACAATACGCGGCAGTCGAAACGGCGTTTAAACAAAGCACGGATTCAACTGTTTTGAACCATATTTTGAGCTACCGCGACCGTTATTTTGCTACCGCAACCGACCGCGAACGGCTTTTGGCAGATATGCAAGCGGTGTTCAACGCCGATGCTGATTTTAGTATCATGGAACGCAACGTGCAGCGCATTTTTCAACGCATCATTTAATTTTTTGTGCAACACATAATTTTTTATGAAACACATAATTTTTTGTGCAACACACAATGTTTTATGCAACACATAGGAATGCGAAATAAATAAAAGCGTATTTTCATACACACTGTTTTTCGCTGCGCGAAAAAGGCGTGCGTGGAGAAAATCTATC
>JAYSRS010000383.1:0-4247 GCA_043720935.1 Saprospiraceae bacterium | reverse complement strand
TAGCACCGACGGGTATTGCGGCGATTAATGCAGGTGGCGTGACGATTCATTCGCAATTTCAGTTGCCGTTTGGCGCGTTTTTGCCTATTGATACCATGCCCCTCAGTATGCCACCTACAACGGCGATGCACAATCGGCACAGCCTCAAAATGCAAATGCGCCTTCAAGCCACGCGCCGAAAAGTGTTGATGCGCCTCGAACTGCTCATTATTGACGAGGTGAGTATGTTGCGTGCCGATGTTTTGGACGCCATAGATACGACCCTTCGCCTTGTGCGGCACACACCTTTTACACCATTCGGCGGGGTGCAAGTCTTGTTTATTGGCGATTTGATGCAATTGCCGCCCGTTGTGAAGCACGAAGAGTGGGAAATACTGAGGGGATACTACAAAAGCCCGTTTTTCTTCGACGCGCAAGCCCTTGCCGACAATCCACCGTTATATATTGAGTTGGAAAAAATTTACCGCCAAAACGACGACCGTTTTATTGGCATTTTGAACAATTTACGGCACAACCGTATTGACCCCGCCGATGTGCAGGTGTTGAACCAATATTACAAGCCCGATTTTAAACCAAAACCCGAAGAAGGTTACATACATCTGACAACGCACAACGCTAAAGCTGCTGAACTCAACGAGTCGTCGTTGCAAGCCTTGCAAGGCAAAATTTATACATTTGATGCCGTTATTGACCGCGAGTTTCCCGAAATGATGTACCCGACGGACAAAACACTGACCATAAAAGTCGGCGCGCAAGTCATGTTTTTGAAGAACGACCCAAGCGGCGAACAGAAGTATTTTAACGGCAAAATCGCCACCGTTGACAGCATCAAAATTGACGACGACGACACCGTTATCATGGTAAAATTCAACGGAACGGACATTCTTTTGCAGCTTGAAAAGTACGAATGGCGCAATATCCGCTTCAACGTGGACGAGCGGACCACTGAAATTGAGGAGGAAATCATCGGCACGTTTACGCACTATCCCATCAAATTAGCATGGGCCATTACGGTGCATAAAAGCCAAGGTTTGACGTTTGAAAAAGCTGTCATTGACGTCGGCGGAGCCTTTGCAGCAGGTCAGATTTACGTTGCGTTGTCGCGTTTGACATCGCTTGATGGACTGATTTTGACCTCAAAAATCAGTTTCAGAGGCATTAGCAACGACGCAACAGTCGAACGTTATGCGTCCACAAAACCCGATGGCGCGACCGTGATTCGCATCTTAGAGACTGAAACACAAGCATTTATACGTGAGTCAATTTTAAAAACCTATAGTTTTGCCCAACTTAATTCGACTTGGCGGGTGCATCTTGAAGGCTACAATAAAAGCGAGCAACATTCTGAAAAACAAAGGCATACCGCTTGGGGATTGTCCCTTTTCGATACGATGACCCCCCTCAGTAAATTTGCCGAAAAATTCATTTCGCAGCTACGCGAACGCCTCAATGCGAACCCGATTGATTGGGTATTTCTAAATAAACGTTTGGGCGAATCGCGGGACTATTTTGCAAAGGAATTTGGCGTAATTCTCTTGAAAATCCTCACGCATAAGGAAGAAATGACGCTTTTACCGAAAACCAAAATCTACGTCGAAGAGCTTGGTGAGTTAGAAGCGGCGATGTATGCCCAATTTCAGCAATTCCACAAAGCCGCCGTTTTGGTGAAATGCGTCGTTGACAATACCGAAATTACGAAGGAGATTTTTGAAGCGGCCTTGTCGCCACAACACCGTTTTGAGATGTTGCAAGCGGCTAAAAATAGCATCGCGTTTAAGCCAACAGTTCCTAAAAAAATGCCGACAGTAGGAGAGGGGACGTATAAAAAAACGGCAGAAGACGGCTTTAATCCATTGATTCTCAATGCTAAAAAGCCTACGAAGCCCACGAAAGCGTCAAAAGCTGCCGCAACGGGCTTGTCAGATACGCACCAAACGACGTATGAAATGTTCAAACAAGGCCATCCGCTTGCCGCAATTTCGAGCGAACGCCGCATGACATTGCCAACAATTTATAGTCATTTTATGGTTATAGTTAGTAAAGGTCTTGTTGACGTGCGTAAAATTCTGACTGCCGACCGCTACGAAAAAATTTTGCAAGCCTTTGAAGGTTTGGAAGTCGGCAACACGATTACGCCCGCAAAAGAGAAGTTAGGTGACAGTTTTTCTTACGAAGAAATCCGTTTGGCACGGGCGGCACAGCGTTTTGAAGAGGAGAAAAATATAGCTTTTTGAAAAATAGACCCCTCAGTATTTCGATGTCGGATTTAGGATGTCGGGTTTCGGCATGGGGTCACGCCGAAATCTGACATCCCAAATTCGACATAGTAAGGCCCCTCAGTATTTTGCTCGTTTTTTTGGCAAAATCAGAATTTTATTTATCTTTGTTGAAATAAAAATAGAATAAAAATGGTTACAACGTTTAAGATCAATGCTGCAGAGTTCAACGATTCAATTGTTGAAAAAATAAAAACGCTGTTCAAAGACGACGATAGCGAAGTCGTTATTAGTGTGCGTTCTAAAAAAAGGGGATTTCCAAAGGAAACCCGTGAGGAATATTTTGCCCGTATTAATCGGTCGCTTGATAATCTTGATAGCAGACGTGGAACAGTGGCTTTTACCGTTGAAGAATTTGAAAACCTTAAAGAACCATTACTATGAGACAGATAATTTTTCATCAAATGCCTACGAAGAATTTGGAGAGTGGAGTGAATTAGACCGTAAAATGTTCAAAAAATTGCGCGCTTTAATTACTGAAACGACTAGAGACCCTTTTAAAGGAACGGGTAAACCCGAACCCTTGAAAGGTGATTTTCGTGGTTGTTGGAGTCGGCGAATAACGGGCGAACATCGCCTTATTTATCGTGTTTCAAAAGACGCCATAGAAATTGTTAGTTGTTTTGGGCATTATGAGGACTAAAATTGACTTAAAATGAATATGTGCATTTAATACGCCATTAAGGAAATTATGCGAGTTTCGCCGCCATTA
Source organism: Saprospiraceae bacterium (assembly GCA_043720935.1). Taxonomy (GTDB): domain Bacteria; phylum Bacteroidota; class Bacteroidia; order Chitinophagales; family Saprospiraceae; genus JAAFJT01. Next base: position 1,259 of record JAYSRS010000383.1, on the reverse strand, counting down.
TTTTTAATGTATCAATTTCACACAATGAAAAATCAACTTTTAGTCTTTTTAGTCTTTTTAGTCTTTTTAGTCTCTTGTTTTCTAGCATTTAGCTGTAAAAATGAGCCAAAAGCCGTTGTTCAAGAAGCCAAAACGCCGCCGCAACAAACGGCTGCTGCCAACACAACAACTACGCCCGTCGCGGAGACCCCCTCAGTAAAAACGGACATTTCGACGCCTTTTGAGTTGAATACAGACGACAACCCGATTGAACTTGTTGGGCAACCGATTGCCTTGAAAAAAGGGGTGAATTTGACCTTAAATATGCCAAAATGTTTTAATGTCAGCGTTGCTTACGAAGGCTTAGACAGGCCGCGTTTTCTGACCATTTCGCCCGATAATCGCTATTTTTTGACCGATATGTGGAATCGTTCCGACAATAAACGCGGCAAAGTCTATATTTTGGACAATTGGAACGACAATATTTCTTCTGGAAAGAATAAACGTGGCGCGACCTTAAGGTCGCGCTACTAATTTTACCCCCTCAGTATTTGGGCGTATTTTTGGCAGGAAAAGTTAAAAAAAGCGAATAAAAAGACTAATTTTGTTGCATGAAAGGATTAAAAAAGCTACCAATTGGCGTTCAGACCTTCAAAAAAATGAGGGAGAACAATTATGTGTACGTTGACAAAACGGAGTACGTGTATCAGCTCGCTTGTGACGAAGGCGTCTATTTTTTATCGCGCCCACGCCGTTTCGGAAAGTCTTTGATGGTATCTACTTTTAAAGAACTTTTTGAAGGTAACCGTAAGCTATTCAATGGTTTATGGATAGAAGATAAATGGGATTGGTCAGTGACGCGGCCTGTTATTCATTTGTCGTTTGCGTCTCTGCCTTACAGAGAATTGGGTTTGGCGGCAGCTATAAAAATTGGATTAGATGATTTGGCGGAAAAACATGTCATCACTTTTGAAAGCGAGAGTTACCAAAGGCAATTTTTTGAGTTGATAACAACACTAAATCAAAGACACGGCAAAGTCGTGATTTTGATTGATGAATACGACAAACCGATTATTGACTTTTTGGAGAAAGGAAAAATCGCGCAAGCCAAAGAGAATCAAGGGATTATGAAGACATTTTATTCTGTATTGAAAGATGCAGAACCCTATATTCAGTTCTTATTTATCACGGGTGTTTCAAAGTTTGCAAAGGTGTCCATTTTTTCAGATTTGAATCATTTATCAGATTTGACGCTCAACGAAAATTACGCTACGGCAGTC
>JAYSRS010000382.1:0-4255 GCA_043720935.1 Saprospiraceae bacterium | reverse complement strand
TAATTATATTGCGTAGTTTTGTTAAAAAATCGGAATAAAAAATGACACTTCAAGATTTTTACGATATTTTAGATAAAGAATTGGAAACGGTGATTGCCGACAATCCAAGGGATGAAAATTTGCATAAAGGCGACGTTAATACACGTAAAGCCTACGCTTTATTGGTTTGGTTTATGCGTTTTTATGCAAAGGAAATTAACTACAAACTTGATATTACCCAAGAATATACTAAAAATTCTTGCACTATTATTTTTTCAACAATTAATGCAATTGGAAAAGAGATAATTTACATAGTTCATGGTAATTGGGAATCATTTGACCGTTATCTTAATCCAAATGATCCAACAGATTTCAAAGTAACATTAGATTATTTTAAATTGGTTAATTCTCATAAAAAGGAATTTACAAATAAGAATGAATACTTCAATGAATACTATAAATTAGTTAAACGGTATTCAGCTGCAAATAAGCCAATTCAATTTATTTACTTATCTCTTGAGCAAATTACGCCTTTAATATCTGAATATATTGCTCACTTCAATAAGCAGACCGCTGACATAGAATTTATTGATATTGAACGACTTAAACGTGATTTTATCGAAGTTAGATTTAACAAAAGTCAACCTCAAAACCTTGAAAATGTGAAATAAGTAAAACCGCATTTTTAAAATCCTGAAAGGATTGACCATGAATAGAAGTAATAACAATGCGATTTCACCAACTCCGATAGGGTCGAGCGTTGATAAGTTATAATTGAAAGGCTCGAACATTTACGAAATCTTTTAGATTTCGTAAATGTCTTATAACTAATCAACGCTCGGCTCTATCGGAGTTTTTAGAAAATGTGGTTTCATTTATTTTACGTTTTTTATTGAATAAATTTTGCAATTTTCTGTAAAATTTCAGCTTTTGTTAGTCAAAATAATAACGACGATGAGCCGAAAATTAAAACTAATAAAGAATTGATTGACGCAATTGACTGGGAATCAGTTTTGAAATAAGCATTTTTACTAAAAATACTGAGGGGTCTATTTTCAAACTTAAATTTAAACAAATGGGCGGAATATCTTGCAAATGCGGTCATTTTATGCGCGACAGAGACGATAAATTACCTTATAAAGCGTATTTTTTTAGAGATACAGACATGGAAATTCATTATGAATTTGCAGACAAAATCCAAAGTTTTATTGATGCAATTAAAAACAATAAGCGTAATGAATGGATTGATACATTTTTTGGCGGCAGTTATCCTTCATTAAATGTTACAGATGGACGTGTTGTCGCCGATATAATTACAACTGAACAAATACATTTACAAAGGGTAATGTTTCAATGTGAAAATTGCGGCAGCATTATAATTGAAAAAGGTGATGATTATCATTTTGCCTCTTTTTCACCCGACAATGACAATTCAAAAGGGCTTTTTAATCCATAAATTAGCCGCCTTCCGATAGTTTCGGAACGAGTCCGTATTTTTCGTTTTTTTACAACCAATTTATTATCAACTATTAATTTACGTATGAAAAAAGTCGTACTCGCCTATTCGGGCGGCTTAGATACCTCGTTTTGTATCAAGTATTTGACTGCCGAAAAAGGCTGCGAAATTCACGCCGTCACCGTTGATACGGGCGGTTTCAGTGCCGAAGATTTGGCGACAATGGAACAAAAAGCCTACGATTTGGGCGCAAAATCCTTCGCCGTCGTGGATGCTGTGAAAGATTATTACGAGCAATGCCTAAAATTTCTCGTTTTTGGCAATGTACTGAGGGGGGGTGTTTATCCGCTTTCGGTGTCGGCGGAACGGATGTTTCAGGCATTGAGCATCATTCATTATGCCAACAAAATCGGCGCAACTGCCGTCGCACACGGCTCTACGGGCGCAGGAAATGACCAAGTTCGCTTCGATTTGGTGTTTCAAACGCTTGGAAATGACTTGGAAATCATTACGCCAATTCGAGATTTACGCCTATCGCGGCAGGCGGAAATTGAATTTTTAGCCAAGCATGGCGTCGAATATTCATGGGAAAAAGCGCAATATTCCATCAACAAAGGCTTGTGGGGAACGTCGGTCGGCGGCAAAGAAACATTGACCTCCGACACCGCCTTGCCCGATGCCGCGTACCCGTCGCAACTCGAAAAAACCGCCCCCTCAGTAATCAGCCTTGAATTTGACAACGGTGAGCTTGTAGGCATTGACAATCAACGCTTTACGCATCCCGTAGCCGCCATTCAAGCCCTTGAAAAATTGGCGACGCCTTACGCAATCGGGCGCGATATGCACGTCGGCGACACCATTATCGGCATCAAAGGGCGCGTCGGATTTGAAGCGGCGGCGGCTCTGATTACCATAAAAGCGCATCAATTGTTGGAAAAACACACATTGACAAAATGGCAAATGTATTGGAAAGACCAAATGGCGAATTGGTACGGGATGTTTCTCCACGAAGCGCAATTTCTCGACCCCGTCATGCGCGACATTGAAGCCTTTTTGACGCATTCGCAAACGACCGTAACGGGCAAAGTTCACGTCAAACTCCTACCCTATCGCTTTGAATTGCAAGGCATTACGTCGAATTTTGACTTGATGAACGCGGGTTTTGGCGTTTACGGCGAAATGAACAACGCGTGGTCAGGCGATGATGTGAAAGGGTTTACAAAGATTTTGGGCAACCAAACCAAAATTTGGCAACACGTTAACGGTGAATTAAAAATTAAAAATTAAAAATTAAAAGCCGCGAACTCGACCAAGTTCGCGGCTTTTCACTTTTTAAGTGTGTTGGAATTTATTTTAGTCAATTTGATACTATTTATCCGTTATTAGATTGCCTAATTGGGCAAATGCTTTAACATTTCCAAAATTGTCTGTTCATCCTTATCGCTGTTTGTCCAACCATTTTGAGATTGCATAACATCTATGATATGAGGATTGTAAACTTTTTGCAGTCGCCAATTAGTAATATGCTTTGATGGCATGATGATACAAATATTTCTACTCTTTTTTCGATGTCTGCCAATTACTTTAATATTTTCATATCCATCTCCCCAAAGTGCAGGAAAGCAATAAACTTTTGTATTTGTAGAAAAGTGTTTTGTTCCCTGTTTTATTTCTTGGTTAGTATCTACATTATTTGTACCAATGACATTACCAATTAAACACCATACAAATTTTGCTTGATTGTTCCTATCTACTTCATCAATATCAGAATGGACATAAAGCGTTTCATTTATTCTGTCAGCGTTTTTAGACTGCGGTTTCACTTTTTTTTGCCCAAAAAACGTATTGAATATGTCTCTAAAATTCATGATTTTTTTAGATTTTTTCTTTCCCATTCTTATTTTAGGTTTTATGATTTACCCCCTGAGTATTTTTTACTATTTTCGATTCGCAACCTATCTTTTCCCAATCTCTTGTTGCAATTAATTCTTCAAAATCAGCGTCAAAACCATACGATTGCGCAATAAAGTCGAAGTCTGTTCCGATACATTCTCTTGCGGCTGTTTCTATTTCGCTGTCATTTTCATCAAATTCTTGCTGTAAATCATTAAATTTATTAGTCGTTGCATGCGTTAACTCATACAGTTTCTCTAAATTTTCAGGGTATTTATCTTCAATTTCAAGACATAAATCCACTAAAAGAGCCTTGCCTTTGTCAACAAGTTTTTTAGGAAAATACGAATCATTGTACATATCTTTCAGAAATGGATACATTTTAGTCGCTCCATTTTTCAAGTCCTCTTGCTTTTTTTCCATTTTATTATCTTTTAAAATTTGAATTACTTTTTCTGACAGCCGTAAGAGGCCTCCCAGTATTTTTTACTACTTTTAATGTTTTTTCGCTAAACATTCGGAAAAATATCTAAATCTTTAGTTTTATTAACAAAATCTATTTCTGAAAAAGATACAATGTAGCTTGTAATAGGGCTTTAAAAGGCTGAAATACTGAGGGAATACTTTTTTTATTTATTTACTATTAAAACGTGCATCTTTGAAACCTTATACTATATTTGCTACTAAATTTGTACCGCAATTTTAAAATCGCGCTGTATTATTGACCTTTTATTACTAAAACAATCGCTAAAATGAAAAACACCCTGTACGCCCTCCTCGTGGGCATCAACGACTATCCCGCACACATAAACCAACTCAACGGCTGCGTTCCCGATGTGGAACGCGTCGAACACTACCTACACGACCGCGAAAGCAGCAATTACGACGTAAAAATCGTCCGTCGCATCAATGCCGAAGCCACGCGTA
>JAYSRS010000381.1:0-4255 GCA_043720935.1 Saprospiraceae bacterium | reverse complement strand
AATTATAATAAAAATCAGTGAAAATCAGTCGCATCAGCCTAATCAGTGGCTCGTTTGTTACGTAGAAAGATAAAGTGTCCATAATTTGCAAAAAAAACAATTCAATGAAAGAATATTCAGACGCTCAATGTCAACAATTATTTCATGCACTTTTCCCTAATGGCCTTGGAAGCGAAGACATTAGGGCAATTGTTGCGCCCGATGGTTGGGCAAATTCGCCTTATGTGGCCTACGTTCCGACCGTTGAAGAAGCCTACGAAACGGCAAAAGCACGTCAATCGCTCGATGAATTGATGGCGCGTTTTCAAATGGATGAAGCGAAAAAAGTAGTGCCGATTGGCGATTTTGACAACTTTAAGGCGCATTATCAAGCCGAAACGCCGAATCCTTCGGTTGAGCTTCAAGAACTTGTAGGCAGTTGTCTGTGGGATATTTTTTCCGATAACAATGATGTTGTCAAAGACAATACCGTCTATCACCTCGGCTCATTTCGCGGGTCGGCTGATTTTATCGCTGAATGGTTGAACACACAGGGCGATAAATCTTACACTTACATGGATTTTTATATGGGTACAAGCATGAAAGACGCCGAAGATGCGGATATGTCGCCCATGTATGAACTGATTTTTACACGTCTCAAACAAGCGGGTTGCGATTGGGTTTTTAATTTTACGCAAATAGGCATTGTTGATTTTTCTAATTCCAACAATCAAAAAACGCCTAATCTCGAAGATTATGACCCCAATAAAGCACTTGAAAAAGAGTTAAAACAAAAAGAAGAACAAAAGGCAAAGGATGATTTCAAAGCCAAATTGGAAGAAATGAACGCTCAAGAAAGGGAAGACGCACTGTATAAGCCGCCGCCAAAAGTGGTTCAAGCATATCAAACCGTTTTTGGTAAGTTTCCAATAGGGTGGCCGCCTGTTGTGTAGATTACGCATGGCCGAGAAAAAGGGGAGGTTTGTTTTTATTTTTTTGAAAAATTGAAAATTTTTCAAAAAAATAAAAAGGCTCTTTGACAATTTTAGCGGTTATTGAAAAATTTATCGAACACTTTGATTTATAAAATGGTGATTTACAAACATTTACGAAATCTTTAAGATTTCGTAAATGTAGTCTCCGCTAAAATTGTCAAAGAGCCAATAAAAACAAACCTTTTTGGGGATTTTAACCCGTTTCATATGCACCCCAAAAACGGATAAACGACGCGGCTCAAAAACAAGCCTGTTGGCGGAACAGAGTAACTTTTTATCAAAGGTGTTTGCATATCAAGCGACCGCTTCACCTCGTCTAAATCCAGTTGTCCTAAGCCTACATTCACACACGCACCGACCACAAGCCGCACCATACCGCGTAAAAAACGATTCGATGATATGGTAAAAATACCGCCCGTGTCATCAAAAATCCATTCGGCTTCGGAAATATTGCACAGCATCGTTTGAGCATCCGAATTGGTTTTGCAGAACGGCGCGAACTCGGCATACGCCCTCAGTAAATCAGCCGTTTTTTGCATTTTTTCTAGGTTTAATCGCTCGGCCAATGGAAAATGCCACGCTGTTTCTCTTAAAAATGGATTTTTTTGAAAACTCAAATGGTAATTGTAGCTTCGTAAAGTCGCATCAAAACGCGCATGGGCTTCGGGTTCGACAGCGTGAATGCGCTTCAAAACAATGTCCAAACCGACCAATTTATTCGCTCTTTCAAGGAAGGAGGGTGGAAAATCGCCCTCAAAATCAAAATGTGCAAAATATTGCGCCGCATGAACGCCCGTGTCGGTGCGGCCACATCCGAGGATTTCAAACGTTGGTTGCCGCAAAATTAGGCGCAAAGCATCCTCAATTGCCGCTTGTACTGAGGGGGCATTGTTCTGGCGTTGCCAACCGCAGAGGCGCGTACCGTTGTAGGCGAGTTCGAGAAAATAACGAGGCATTTTTTTATTTTTCACTGACTTTGACGAAAAAAGTATATTTTTGTCAAAAATTAGTTTTTATCATTTTAAAAAATAGAGTAATGAGAACGATTGTAAGCAATGGGTCAAATTGGGTTCTGACAATTCCTAAAATGTTGATTTCTGAAAAAGAAATTCAAAAAATTTTGGATTTGATGCGGTTTCACGAGCTTGTAAAAGATAGTGAAATGACTGAGCAAAAGGCTTGGGAACTTTCCGAAGACATTAAAGAACAATGGTGGATGAACAATAAAGACCGTATCATGGCTAAAATTGATGCGGCATGAAAGTTATTGTTGAGACAAACATCATTTTTTCGGCACTTCTGCGAGAAGATAATTTATTGATTGCTAAAGCTACACAGCATCTTTTTATTCATCAGTTAAATCTTTTGGCAGCAATTTCGTCGTTTTAGCCCCCAATTCTCTAATCCTTTCAGCGCGTCCTACGAGCGTATCGCCAAATTTCCGAGAGTCATTGAGTTTGTTCATCGCGTCGCCGAAAGCCGATTGTGCGCTGTCGAGTTTTAGGCCGATTTGCTTCAAATCTTCAATAAAAGCGACGAATTTGTCGTATAAAAGACCACTTTGACGCGCAATTTCTAAGACGTGTTTCTTCTGATTTTCTTGTTTCCACAAAAAACTGACCGTTCGCATTGTCGTGAGCAAGGTCGTCGGCGTGACAATAATCACGTTGCGGTCGAGGGCATCATTGAACAGCGCGTTGTCTTCTTGCATCGCCACGCCAAAAGCCGTTTCAAGCGGGACAAACATGATGACAAAATCAGGTGTGTTGACTCCCGTTAGGCCAACGTAATTTTTATCGCTCAAACCCTTGAAATGCGTCCGCAAACTGTCAATGTGTTGCTTCAAAAAACGGCTTTTCAGGGAGGGGTCGTCCGAATTGAAAAATTGTTCGTAAGCCGTTAATGATACTTTTGAATCCAGTATAAGTTGTTTATTATCAGGCAATTGAATCAAAAAATCGGGTCGGCGTTGTTGCCCATTTTCATCCGTAAAACTCGCTTGCGGCTCGTAATGTACCCCCCTCAGTAAACCCGCCCTTTCGAGGAGTTTTTCAAGCTGCATTTCGCCCCAATCGCCTTGCGTTTTTGAATTGCCGCGCAAGGCCGACGCCAAATTATTGGCATCATTGCTCAGCTGCGTATTCATTTTTTGGAGCGATTCAATTTCCGTTTTGAGGCTCGACCGCTCACGGGTTTCGTCCAAAAATTTACGCTCAACCGACTGTTCAAACTCTCGAATGCGCTCTTTCAACGGGTTCAAAATATCGCCAATTTGTTGTTGATTTTGTAAAGAAAAACGTTGGCTTTTTTCTTCTAACAAACGATTAGCAACATTCTCAAATTCGGTTTGGAAACGATTTTGGAGGTTGATTAAATCAGCTTTTTGAATCGCTAATTTTTCCTCAATGTTTACGTTTATTTGTTCCAACGACGCCAAATCTTTATTCAACTCAATGATTGTCAAGGTATTAGCTGCATTTTCAATCGCCTCATTTTTCAGTCGCTCGTTGAGTTCGGCGACCAATTCTTTTGGAACAAATTTCTCGGCCACGTCTTTTGTCGGCATAAACGCGCCGCCTCCGACCGTCCGATTATAGACAAACAGAGCCGCGATTAATGCGCCGAGAAGGACGCCGATAAAGAGATAAAGTAATTCCATAAATTAGCGGATTTCAAATTTCAGTAGTCATTGCGAGGCATTATTATCCCTCATCGGGACTTTTACTTTGGAATGACGCTAAAAGTGGCGAAAACGTTCGGGGAACTTTGAAAGTTCCCCGAACGTAGTGCCGAATTTCGAGCGCGTCATTAGTAGGCACGAAGCAATCAGATTTTAAGCCTTAAAAAATTTTGCCTCCGTTTTGCTTTGCAGGCAAAAACGAAGGCAAATTTAGTCAAAATACTGAGGGGGTGTCATTTTGATTATTTTAATAATGAATCGGATTAATCGGTTAAATATCGCATTGCGGCGTAGCTGCAAAATCTCGGTAATATTAAATAAACCACTATTTTTTTACGCGGTGTAACCGCGAAACCGCTTGTTTTGCGGTTACATTGCATTTAAAATCGTGTATTTATGAGTTTATTACCGAGATTTTGCAGCTACGCTGCAATGCGATAAATAACCGATGATTCCGTAATGAATTAGACATCAGCTAACTAATTTAACGTTATAAACTATTTATAAGGAACGTTAAGTAAATAAAAGCGTATTTTACTGGCTCTTTCTCGCTGCGCTCGAAAATCGCCATCTGAAGGATTTTTTAGGAGGCAGCTTGTTT
>JAYSRS010000380.1:0-12443 GCA_043720935.1 Saprospiraceae bacterium | reverse complement strand
TTGTTTTTTGTTGAATAATCTTTGTTTATTCAACAAAAAAAAACGTCGCCCCTAAAAAATCCTTTCTCGCACGCATTTCGAGCGTAGCGAGAAACAGTGCGTAAGGTTTTGAAACCATAAAAAAAATGAAGGCGCGTTCCGAATTAAATCGGAAACGCGCCTTTTTCGTTGGTTTGCTATTCTGCTTTAGGTGAATGAATTATTTGTAATAGTCGCTACGCTTGTTGAGTACCCCTCAGTAATTTTGAGTTTTAAATACTTTCGACTTCATTTATTAGTCCTATTAGTCGTAGCCAATTTTTAATTCTCAATTTTTAATTTTTAATTCCTTTAAACCCGTTTTGGCACAACACGCGGCAAGTAAAGCGTCAATTCTTTTCCTTTTGCGACCGTTGCCGATTCTAAATTGTTCCAAAGCATGATATTGTAGGCACTGATATTGAATGTTTCAGCCATACTTTCAAGCGTTTCGCCTTCGCCAACCGTATAACTCGTTGTAAAATAAGACGGTTCGTTCTCCATTTCTGGCAAATTGACATCCACAACCATCGCTGCAAACGTCAGATTTGCTTGTTGTTGTGCGTCGGGGTTCGATACGTAGTCTTGCAAAGCACCCATGACGCGGCGTGGAACGATAATATTATGACCGTTTGGATTTTCAGGCACGTAGCCTTCGCCGTATTGAGCATTCAATTCTTGAATAAACTCATAAGGCAAACCCGTAATATTAGCAACTGTTGTAAGAGAAATGTAACTGTAGGTTTTTACCGAAGTAATACACTGCAAATCAAGCGATGGTAGAGACGCTTTAAGGTCGTGCGACCGATAATTTTTCATCACGTAAGTAAACGCGATAAATTTAGGAATGTAGTCTTGCGTTTCCTGAGGTAAGAACTTTTTTACGCGGTCAAAATCCTTACTTTTTGCCCGTTTTATGGCTTGGCCAAGGCGACCGACGCCACAATTATAACCTGCAAGCGTCAATTCCCAATTTTCGTAGGCTTTGTGCATCCGTTTGAGGTCTTTTAAAGCGGCTTCCGTTCCGCGATAAAGGTCGAGGCGTTCGTCAACGGTCGCGTCAACGCGGAGGCCAAATTCTTCTTGAACGTCGTTCATTAACTGCCAAATTCCACGGGCGTTTGCTGAACTAACGGTCTTGTTGTTAAGCTCCGTTTCAAGGCAAGTGATGTATTTTAAGTCGGCGGGAAGACCTAATTCCTTGAGATAGTGGTCAAAAATGGGAAAGAAACTAGCCGAACGGCCAATGAGTTTTTCAGTGTCTTTTCGAGCGTGAAGCATCGTTTTGATGCGTTTTGTAACGCTTTCTTGAATTTTTACGGGAACGATGCAGGACATAGCCTGCAATCTGGCTTCAACCTCCGTTTCGGCGGCCGCAAAGAGGCTCGACCCGATAGCGAGCGATAATGCTGTTAGTAATATTTTCTTCATAAATAAAAATTGTGTCCGAGATAAAGTTATAGTTTGATTGACTGCAAAGAATGTAAGGCATCCTTGCGAATGCCCATTTTTTTTAATGTATCCTGTTTTTCTATAATTGTTAAGTGCTTTTTTACCGTTTTGTGAGGGCATTTATCAACGCGCTTTCGGTGTTCTGTCAAGGGATGGACATGTGATGTGATTAGAGTTTTGCTAGTGTGTTTACTAAATCTGTTGAGTCAAAGGTAGAAAAGGAAATAAATAGGCTGTTTGTTTTTTTTAATTTTATTTCACATTTTGGACATTTAAAGTATTTTATTTGGCAAAAAGGCTTTTTTTTTTATGAAAAAATGGATGATTTTTTTTCGTACATTAAAAATTTAATTTTGTATTCAATTGATTATCAATTATTTATAAAATTATTTTTTACAATTATATTTTTAAATCATTGATAATCAAACACTTATGAAAAAATTATTTTTTTCGTAAAATTTATAAAAAAATAGCCCCATGCGACACTAAAAAACGTAGGTAGCCCCCTCAGTATTTTGCATAAAAAAGGCTTGCAAATACTGTCTGCAAGCCTTTTTTATGCAAAATACTGAGGGGGCTAAAAATCTGTTTCCAAATCATAACGCACCAAATAAGTGGTGACAAAAACGTTTTTGTCTTCAAAAAAAATGGGCTCTTCAATCACGTCTTTATGCGTCACTGTCGAACTGACAAAGACTAGATAAGTTGCTGTTGTAAGGCCCATTCGATGCGCGTAATACGCCACTTGCGCTTTACCTTTGTTAAATTGCGTAATATTTTGATAGACTTTCGATTCCACTAAGGCTTCTTCACCTTTGATGTTGATAATCATGTCTGTTCGCCCTAAATTTGTATGGGCTTCGATATAAGATGTGCCTTCAACTACGCCTAAAAAAGCGTTTATATACGTTTCAAAACTATACATCAAGGCGGCTTCTTTAATCGAAATTACTTTGCCATCGGCGTCACGTTCCAAAAAATAACGAAAACCGCGTTTCAAGGCATATTCCTTATATTTCGCTATAATTTTTGGCATATTTAACGTGCCTTCGGGCGTAAAATAATCACTAACGTCAATGTTTTCTTGAATACGTTTTTGTTCACCATTCAAATAAGGATAGAAAGCATCGTACAGACATTTACGGTAAAGTGGTACACGAAAAGTTACATGATTTTCGTTGTCATACGTAATAATGCCGTTTTCGTAAAGTTCTTTGATGTTTTCGCGGTAAATTTGGAACGGAATTTTGGCTTCCGTAAACAATAATTGTTCTAAAAAAGTCTTATATTTTTTACCTTTATTAATGATATTAGATACGTTTTTGTCAAGCCCCAACTTTAAATACCAAGTTTCAACGAATAAGTAATCATCGTAATTTATAACGGCTTTGTGCGGATTGTCTGTTACTAATTTTGCCGCAAAACCGTTTACCAAACCAGGTTGATTCGCCGTAATGTCCGAAACCTTCGCTTTTACTGAGGGGTCGAATAATTGCCCCGTTTCGGCTTCATGTTGCCCAAAAAGTTCTAATGTCTCCTCGTTTGTAAAGTACGGTACATTCAAATTATCTGCAATGTTAAAAGGACTTGCATTGTTTTGGACAACGCCCACAATATTACTCACGCCGACTAGAACGACTGATTTCAAGCCGTGAAATTCCCGTGTATGATAGACGTTGCGGATAGAATGTAAAAATTGACCGAAAAAAACGGGGTTAATGCCTTCCACTTCATCCACTATCAATACTAATTTTTTATCATTTATCTTCGCAATTTCAGTAAATGTTTCGCCCAAACTCAATCCAGAAAAATCAATACCCCAAAACTGTTTCAGATACACATGAAAATGCCTTAAAAATGACGACATATCTTCGTCTTTAAAATTTTCAAAATTGACATACGCCGCCCGATAGCCTTCCGTTTCAAGCCTATTGGCAAGCAACCGAAAAAAGGTGCTTTTCCCAGTTTGGCGCGGTGCCCAAATGGTAAAATAACGGCTTTTCTGTATTTTATCAAGCCCTTCCTCTATTAAATGCGGACGCATTAATGTATAATGTTCCTTTAAGATATTTGGCCCCGAAGTATTAAAATAACGCATGATTTTATTCTATTTGAGACAAAGATAGATAATTTAGAGTGAATTTCAATTTTTAAAGTGTGATTGATTTTCACGAATCGTTACTTAGAAATTGAATAGCCTCCTCAGTATTTTGCATAAAAAAAGGCTTGCGAGTAGTGCTCGCAAGCCTTTTTTTATGTCAAATACTGAGGGGCCTATTTTCAAAAAAACTAATCTTTCAGCATCCCATAACGGTCTTTGAACTTCTTTTTCATGGCAAATAACTCGTCGCGGTATTGAGCTGCCGAGATAAAATCAAGCTCTTTGGCAGCGTCTTTCATCTTTTTTTCCGCTTGATTGATTAGTTTCTCAAACTGTTCACGGCTCATGTAATCCGTAATCGGGTCAGCAGCCATGCTCAGTTCTTCGGTTTCGACGTACATTTTCGCCTTATTTCCACGAATATCAAGGATGGAACTCGATTTCAAAATCTCCTCGCGTGTCCGGGCAACCGTGCGCGGCGTGATGTCATTTTGTTCGTTGTACGCCATCTGAATCGCCCGCCGCCGTGACGTTTCGTCCATCGTCATCCGCATCGAATCGGTAATTTTATCGGCATAAAAAATAACCAAACCGTTTGAGTTACGCGCCGCACGTCCTGCCGTTTGCGTCAGTGAACGGGCGTTGCGAAGGAAGCCTTCTTTGTCGGCATCTAAAATCGCTACGAGCGACACTTCGGGTAAGTCCAAACCTTCGCGGAGCAAGTTAACGCCCACAAGTACATCAAATTCACCGAGTTGTAAATCACGTAAAATCTCCATACGTTCCATTGTATCCACTTCGGAGTGAATGTAACGGACTTTCACATTCAATTTTGCTAGATATTTGGCGAGTTCTTCGGACATCCGTTTGGTCAAAGTTGTCACCAAAACCCGTTCGTTGACGGCAATACGCTTTTGGATTTCTTCTAATAAATCATCCACTTGCGTAATCGAAGGCCGCACCACAATCGGCGGGTCAAGCAAGCCCGTCGGCCTTACAATCTGTTCCACAACCGACCCCTCAGTACTTGACAATTCATAATCCGCAGGCGTCGCCGAAACGAAAACGACTTGATTTATCATGCTTTCAAACTCCGCAAAACTCAAAGGCCGATTGTCCATCGCGCTCGGCAAACGGAAGCCAAAACTTACCAAACTTTGCTTGCGCGCACGGTCGCCGCCCCACATCCCTCGGATTTGAGGAATCGTAGCGTGGCTTTCATCAATAAACATCACGTAATCGTCGGGAAAATAATCGAGCAAACAGAACGGACGCGCGCCCATTTCGCGGCGGTCAAAAAAGCGGGAATAGTTCTCTATTCCCGAACAATAACCCAATTCCTTAATCATTTCAAGGTCAAAATTCGTTCGTTCGTTGATGCGATTTGCTTCTAACAATTTGCCTTCACGTTTAAAATACTGAACTTGCTCGTAGGCTTCGTCTTGAATTTCGCGGATAATTTCATGAATGCGGTCACGCGGCGCGATGTACAAGTTCGCAGGAAAAATCGCCGCATTGTCCAAAGATTCTGCTCGACGGCCTGTGTCCACGTCAATCACATCTATAGATTCTATTTCATCACCAAAAAACGTAATGCGATAACCAAAATCCACGTAAGGCAAATTGATGTCAACGGTATCGCCGCGCACTCTAAAATTTGACCGCGCCAACTCCCCCTCAGTACGCGAGTATAAAATCTCGACCAAAGAGTACAAAAACGCATTGCGCGAAACCACCATCCCTTTGTGAATCCGAATAATCCCCGTTTTGTAATCTTCAGGGTTGCCCATACCGTAGATACACGACACCGACGCCACAACAATAATATCGCGCCGCCCCGACAGCACGGAACTCGTTGCTCGAAGGCGTAACTTATCCACTTCTTCGTTAATCTGTAAATCCTTTTCGATGTATGTATCACTGACCGAAATATAGGCTTCGGGTTGATAATAATCGTAATACGACACGAAGTATTCCACGGCGTTTTCGGGAAAAAATTGCTTGAATTCGGCGTATAATTGGGCCGTTAAGGTCTTATTATGCGTCAAAATCAACGTGGGCCGATTCAATTGCTGAATCACATTGGCCATCGTAAATGTCTTACCCGAACCCGTTACGCCGAGCAAAACTTGGGCTTTGTCGCCGCGCTCAACGCCTTCCGTAATTTGGGCAATAGCCTGTGGTTGATCGCCCGTCGGGACGTAATTTGAAACGAGTTTGAAATCCATAAAATTAAGTTCTATCAAATAACCATCAAATAACCATCAAATAAGATTTTTAATATAAATAGCTGATTTATATCTGTTAATATATATAAATAAAATAAAATTTAATGTTTTTTTGAAATAACTATCAAATAACCGTCAAATAACCGTCAAATAAGAATTATGCCCAGAACGGAATATATTTAGGAAATTTTCTTGATTTGCTATCGGGGTCTTCCTTCTTTATCAAGTCGTTGTCAAGTGTATCACTAATAATACGTGAAGCGATTGAAGCATTATGTTCTTCAATCATAAATCTATCTCTAAGACTTTGATTTGTCATTTTTTCATTAGCAAGATACCTTAGACAACAGTGTTGATAACAAGCTCGAATGCGATCTCTTTTCTCCATATCGTTAAACAACATGGGAGCATATAAAACGACTTTAGTGTGGCGTTCTTGAACAATGAATTCGGGTGCTGGTAACTGGTATTCCTCCACGCTTTTAATAACTTTATCTATGCCCGTTCCTCTTTCTTCACAAATACGCAAACGTCGCATAAATGAAGCTAACATCTCATTGCGAGATACATAATCGTCAATAAATCGTGTTGGTGTGATTAGTGGAAGCCCTGGATTTGATGTTTCTATTCTATCTGAAAATATTTCAACAATTGGCCCTGTGCCTTTTTCATAGAAATCTTGGTGAATTAAGGCGTTTGCTAGAATTTCCCTAATTGCTATTTCAGGGTAAACTTTTATAGTTTCCCTCAATGCTTTTTTTATTTCCTCGTTAGATGGGAGAATAGCATTTATGTAATTTATCAGTCCTTCAAAGCCAACAGCATATCCTTTGTTTCCTGTTACATCTCGTAAAGTATTAATTCTACTTTTATCAGAATATACGCTTACCCTCAATGCTTTACGTGAAAGCGTTGGAAAATTGAACAATTCTTTGGCGAAAAGTATTCCGCCTAAATTTGTAATGTCAAATACACCTTCCCTGTAAATAATTAGTTTTTCTTTACCAAATCGTTCAATTACACCAGTCCTAGTGGTTGGATAAGGCAATTTTAGTAAATCAAAATAACTTTGCGTATCAAGCAAACTTACTATTTCAGCCGCACTTACTCCGCTTAAAGCAACATCTTCCTCAAAAGCCTTATCAGGTTCACTACGCCAAATTTTTCTTTCTTTTTCAGGAAATGCGCTCAATGGCCGTGTAATGCTGCCTATTCTAATGTAAGCCTTATGTTGAAAAGCAACAGGTTGATTTTTTGACGCTGGGATTTCAAATATGACTATCTGTTTTTTATCGTATTCAAGCTCATGAATGCGAAAATCAATTTTAGGATTTAGCATTTGCACGAGCCAATGTTCAAGCTCCTCATTTCCCACCTTAGCTTGATGCGGCTTAAATGAAGTGCCTTTTATTTCAAAAGTACCATCGGCTACACCAAAAACTAAATATCCATAAGGGTGATTCCGCAAGCAAGCTGCATTGGCTAATGCAGAAATGCGTTCACCTATTTCAGCATCTGAATGGTAGTTTAATTTAAATTCAACCCATTCGCTCTCTCGATACTGAGCAAGTAGCTTATCGAGTATGTCATATAATTTTCTGTTACCCATTTCAATAATTAAATCACTAGACAAAAAACAAAAGTACAATTAACGCATAAACTTTTTGTTAAAAAATAAAACAAAATATCCGAAATACTGAGGGGTGTTTTGATTTCTAATCGCAATAAAAATCCCAAATTCTCTTACTAGAAAATTTGGGATTTTTGTTATTTGTTAAAATTAGATTTTGAGACTTTCTTATTCGCCAAAAATCTCCTTCAACCGTTTTTCCAACAACTCACCCCTCAAATTATGGTCAGTCACGATGCCGTTTTTATCCACCAAAACGGTTTTTGGAATGCTCGACACGCCGTACAATTGCGCCGCCGCATTGCCCCATCCGCGTAGGTCGCTCACGTGATTGAGCCACACCAAACCGTCCTTCGCAATCGCGTCAATCCACTTCTGACGGTCTTGGTCGAGGCTCACGCTGAACACCTCAAAACCCTTGCTTTTGTACTTATTGTAGAGGCCAACGACCATCGGATTTTCACGGCGACAAGGGCCACACCAACTTGCCCAAAAGTCAATTAACACCACTTTCCCCTTCAAATCGCTTAGTTTTCGGGCGATATTTGCCGTATCTGCTTGCACGATGTCCACCGCAGGAACGTCCACCATGCTCGTTTTCATGGCCGAAACGACTTGCGAAATTTGCCCCAAAAGGTTCGGGTCGTCATTAGGGAAATCTGTCAAATAGCGACCGCCGAAATCAACAATCAACGGATTTTGTTGCTGCAAAAACACGCTTACCGCACCTGACAACGCATAGCGCGAAGTCTTGGATTTGGCAGGAATTGTCTTCATCATGTCGTTCAAATATTGTTTGATTTGAGGCCGTGTTAGCCCCAATTCACGCATCGTGAGGACAGACGTGAAATCTCTAAACGCATTAAAAACAACGGGCATATCGCTGTATTCCGCCTCCGAAAAATTGGCATATTGGAAGTATTGCGAAGCAAAATAATCAATTTCGCTCTTGAATTGCGCTTTTTTAGGCGCATTTTGGAACGACGTGTATGTGTCCAAAGACAACACCCGCGCCGCTAAAGGATTCGCTTTTTTCAAAGAATCGAGCAACGCAATCTTACTTTTATCAACCGCCAACATCTGTTTTTCGCAAGCCACGCGGAGCGATTCGGTGTAAAAATCGCGGTTGTAATTGGCCATAATTTTACCCATTTCGACTTTCAACCCGTTCATTTTGCTCTGGGCATCCACCAAATCCGCATTGACTTTTGAGTTCGTGACCGTTGTTTGCGAAGCGTCGTAGCAAGGCCCCGTCAGTAATACCTCTTTTTCAGTGCCTAACAGAACCAATTTGAGGAGTTTTTGTTCCAAATTCATCCCGACCGTATAATACTGAGGGGTCTTTGTTTTTGGAATTTGAAGGACAAATTCGCCGTTTTTATCCGCCATTGCGGACGCCACGAAGGTTTGTGCCAAGCCTTCCGAGCGATAGACGCGGAGCGAATCCGTCACCGAACAATTGTCCAATCGGCAACGTAAAGTAATTGTTTCGACCTTTTGAGCCGACAAAACGGCGGTCAAAGAGAGCAATGAGATTACAAACTGAAATTTTTTCATCTTGAATTTTTTTAAATTTAGCGGCGTAAAAGTACGTATTCTTAACAAACTCGCCGCCTTAGTTTTCGACAAATGCCTTTTGTCGTTTATATCAAAAGGCTGTCCTAGAATTAGACAAACCGCTTGAAAAAGGTCACATTTTCAAAAAAGGGATTCAAAACAACTAAAATACTGAGGGGGTCTATTTTTTGAAGAAACCGACACGTCCCCGTTTTTTATGTAATTTTGCAATCGAATTGCATTTTTACATAAAAAAATAGAAACGTTTTTCAATTGTCTAAACGTAGGCATCGCTTTTTTAGCGTTCATTTTAATACATCAAAATTTTGTCGGCAAGACAATTAACTTAAAATATTTACAAATAACTAATTGATTTGCAAATAGTTATCTCAATATTTAAAACGCAATCAGTAATTTCCGATTTGGGATTTTAGGCTGCGGCGTAGCTACAAAATCTCGGTAATACCAAGCATATAAAGCCGATTTCCTCTGCGATGTAACCGCAAAACCGCTTGTTTCGCGGTTACACCGCGTACAAAAGTGGTGGGTAGTTCTAGTATTACCGAGATTGGGCAGCTACGCCGCCGTGAAAAAACAAAAAAGAAATTGTTGAGACGCAATGTTCTCACTTTTTATGGCAGAAAATAAAACATCCGTTAAAGACCAATTTGCGGCTTTGCGGCATATTCCACAACTTTTTAGACTGATTTGGCGGGTCAATTCAACGCTCATGCTCATTAATTTGGCCTTGCGACTCGTTCGTTCGGCCTTGCCTTTGGCCATTTTATACATAGGAAAAGAGATTGTTGATGAAGTTGTCAGACTTGTACAGACGCATGAACCCATCGTTTTTTCGTTGAATACTGAGGGGGGTAAAATTTGGCAACTCGTCGCCCTTGAACTCGCTTTGGTGGCCACTTCCGACATCATCGGGCGGGGCATCGGCTTGACGGAAAGCCTCTTGGGCGATTTATTTTCCAATTATTCGTCCGTCGAAATCATCAAACACGCCGCCACTTTGGATTTGTACCAATTTGAAGACCCGCAATTTTATGATAAATTGGAACGCGCCCGTCGCCAAACGACGGGCAGAACGGTGCTGATGACGCAGGTTTTTGAGCAATTTCAAGACATGGTATCGGTCTTATTTCTTGGCGCAGGTTTGGTTTTTTTCAATCCATTTTTATTGTTAATTCTTCTAATTGCCGTCATTCCAAGTCTTTTTGGCGAAATTTATTTCAATCAGAAAGTATATTCTCTCACGCTCGGGTGGACACCCGAACGCCGTGAACTCGATTATTTACGCTTCATCGGGGCGAGTGACGAGACGGCCAAAGAAGTCAAAATGTTCGGTTTAGCCGATTTTTTAGCCAATCGTTTTGAGCGGATTGCGGCTAGATATTACGAAGAAAACAAAAAAATTACGATAAAACGGGCCATTTCGGGCGTCATTTTATCGCTCGTTGGCACAATTGCTTACTACGCGGCTTATATTTTTATCATTTTTCAAACCGTCGTCGGCGCGTTGACTTTGGGAACAATGACGTTTTTAGCGGCGTCTTTTGAGCGGATGCGGTCGCTTTTGCAAGGCGTGATGTTGCGGTTTTCAAGAATTGCCGAAAGCGCGCTTTACTTGCAAGATTATTTTGATTTTTTAGCCCTCCAACCCTTGCGTTTGCCGACGGGCGGGCTGCCCGTTCCGCAGCCGATTCAGGAAGGTTTTACGTTTGACAACGTGAGTTTTAAATACCTCAATTCTGAAAAATACGCCGTCAAAAACTTGAGTTTTGAGCTAAAAGCGGGTGAAAAAATGGCTTTGGTGGGCGAAAATGGCGCGGGAAAAACGACAATTGTCAAATTATTGGCGCGTTTGTACGAACCTACTGAGGGGGTCATTCGGCTCGACGGGCGCGACCTTCGGGACTACGAACCGCAACAATTGCGCGAGTCAATTGGCGTAATTTTTCAAGATTATATTCGTTTTCAAATGACGGCGGCTGAAAATATCGCCGTCGGAAAAATTGAGCAAGTCGGCAATAACCCGCGCATCGAAGACTCGGCAGATAAAAGTTTGGCCGCGCCTGTGGTCGAAAACTTGCCCGAAAAATATAAGCAAATGCTTGGCAAACGCTTTCACAATGGCGTGGATTTGAGTGGTGGCCAATGGCAAAAAATCGCCCTCGCTCGGGCGTATATGCGTGATGCTCAATTACTGATACTTGATGAACCAACTGCGGCTTTGGATGCGCGTGCTGAACACGAGGTCTTTTTGCGCTTCGCAGATTTGACAAAAGGAAAAACCGCCGTCTTAATTTCGCACCGCTTTTCGACCGTTCGGATGGCCGACCGTATTTTGTTTTTGGAAAATGGACAACGGCAAGAACTCGGCACACACGCGGAGTTGATGGCTCAAGGCGGCAAGTACGCGGAGTTGTTCAATTTGCAAGCAAAAGGCTACGTCTAGGGAAATGATGAATGATGAATTTGCAAATAATTGATTATCAATTATTTGCAAATTATAAATCATTTACATTCAGCAATTTCCGCTTTGGCTTTTTCACGGCGGCGTAGCTGCCAAATCTTGGTAATATTTAAAGTTTTCACCACTTTTTCTACGCGGTGTAACCGCGAAACAAGCGGTTTTGCTGTTACACAGCATGAAAAATTGAGCTTATGAGCTTAATATTACCGAGATTTTGCAGCTACGCCGCAGCTTGAAATCCCAAAGCGGGAATTTGAAGTCTTAATTATTCCTCATTTATCACTCATCATTAATTTGTTATGTCAAACAGTAAATTTCCCTACGTATTAGGTTTATTGGCCACCTTAGTTTTAGGTATTTTTATGGCTAAATGGTGGTATGCTGACCGTCGGGAGACGCGTCAAGAGGAGACGGTTTTATTGGAACAGGTCAAAGCTGTTTCGAAATTGGTGACGACGGAGGGCTATTTTTCAGAAATTTTGAGCGAAACAGATACTAAATTGTTCTACGGTTTTCCTTCAACGAAAAAAGTATTGATTAAAGTAAAAGCTAAAGTGTCGGCAGGTTTTGACTTGTCGAATATGAAAATTGACGCTGACGCGACGACCAAAACGTTGCGTTTGTCGAATATCCCACCGCCAAATATCATCAGTATTGAGCCTGAAATCAGCTTTTATGACATTAATAACGGCGTTTTTAACCAATTTTCGCCCGAAGATTATTCTCGATTGAACAAAAAAGCCATTGAAGTTATCCGCGAACAAGCCTTGAAAAGCGCGTTTATGCAGACAGTAACGGAACAAGGTGGGAAAAATTTTGAAGCCTTGCGGTTGCTCACAACGAGTTTAGGTTGGCGATTAGAGTTTGAAAATGCAGTGTTTAAAAATTGAGGAATGGGCCACTGATTAGGCTGATGCGACTGATTTTCACTGATTTTTATTATGATTTTCTAGGAAATTATAATAAAAATCAGTG
>JAYSRS010000379.1:0-12457 GCA_043720935.1 Saprospiraceae bacterium | reverse complement strand
TTTCACTTTTCACTTTTCACTTTTCACTTTTCACTTTTCACTTTTCACTTTTCACTTTTCACTTTTCACTTTTCACTTTTCACTTTTCACTTTCTTATCTTGTTGAAAATCAACGTAATATTCAGGCGGAAAACCGTTCAATTGACGCCACAACTCGTACCAAACAGGCACATCTTTCAACAACGCGAACCCTTGCGCACCCGAGCCAGGCCGTAGTGCATCGGGCCATTTTGCCGTCGCCGCATCGGGTGCAACAAGCAGCCGATATTTGCCTTTCGCATTTGCCACATTGTCAATCGCAAACACGCGTCCTGCATACGTTCCAACGGAGGCGTTGGGCCAACCCGAAAAAATAAACGCGGGCCAGCCATCAAAAATGAAGCGAATCGGCGAACCGATTTTTACCAAAGGCAAATCAATCGGCTCAATAAATATTTCGACGGCCAAATCCATCTTTGCGGGGACAATGCTCACAATCGGCGCGCCTTCTTTCACGATTTCGCCAAGACCCATTGTCGTTGCTGCTGTGATGTAGCAATCTTGCGGCGCAACGACAATGTAAAACTGCGAACGGGCGGCGTAATTCGCATACTGATTTTGAAGTTTCGACACGTCAGCTTCGGCGGCAAAACCATCGCTTCGGGTGCTTTGTTTGTCGCTTTCGGCTTTAGCAATTTTGCCGACTGTCTCGATTTCAGCACCTTGTAATTGAAATTTTAGTTGGTCAATTTCTTGGAGCGATTGACCCAATTTATTTTCAGAACTGACCAATTTTGCTTCGGTTTCACGCAATTTTAAGCGTTTATTCTCCAAATCCATCAACGATTTGATGCCTTGACGGTACATTTCTTCAAACCGCGTAAACTGTTTTTGCTCGTTTTCAAGGCTGATTTTAGCCGCTTGAAGGTCGGCGCGTTCGGCTTCAATTTTGAGTTTTGTCTGCTCTATTTTGTTCTTTAATTGCTCAATTTTAAACCCTAATTCGCCGCGCATCGCCCCGATTGTTCTGTCTAAAGCCTTCACTTTTTCGGCGTAGCTGCCCACCGAACGCGCCTTTGCATCGGCTTGCGCTTGGGTATTTGGCAACAAATTAGGGTCAAAATATTCAGTTTTTACTTCGGATAAACGGACAATCGTATCGCCTTTTTTGACCAATTGACCTTCTCTGACGTACCATTTTTCAACCCTTCCTGCAATCGTCGCGTGAATCGTTTGCGGCCTTTGGTCAGGCGTCAAAGTTGTAATTTGACCTTTGGCACGGACGTTTTGCGTCCATGGCATAAATAAAATAATTAATCCTAAAACGCTCATGCTGATAATCCAACGCCTAAAAAAGACGTTGGCGCGTGCCAATCTGACTTTCTCAAAAGCACGGTATTTACGCTCATCAATGTTGATGTTATTGTCTGATATATTAAGCATAGTTAAATTTAGATTTCAAATTTTAGATTTCAGATTTCAAATTTGATACCCTATCTGTATCTTGAAATTTGAAATCTGAAATCAATTATGTGTATTATAAATTTTAAACACCCGATTGAAATGCGGTGTTTTTTTTATGTCTTCAAATGTTCCTTCCGCAACAATTTCGCCTTCTTGCATCACCACGATACGGTCGCAGCGGCTCGCTAATTCAGCATCATCCGTTACGGCAACGAGCGTCCACGATTGTGTTTTATCAGTTAAAAGGACGGCAATTCTAACGCGGTCAATTTGTTCTAAATTGGCCATAAGTTCCTCAATAGCAAGGAGTTGTGGCTTTCTAATGATGCTCCGAGCAAGGATAATTTTTACCACAACGTTGCGCGGTAAGTTGCGGCCTTCGGGCAAAAGCGGTGTGTCAAAACCATTCGGCAGACTCGCCACATAGCGCATCAGTCCTACTGCTTGGCAGGTTTCAACGAGTTTATCCATTAAAGTATCATAACCCAATGTAATATTTTCCTTCAAAGTCCCTTTGAAAATGGCTTCTTGCGACGAAAAATCGCCAATAGCAGCGCGCAAAGAGACTGGGTTAAAATTGTTGCGCGGCACGCCATTGTATAAAATAGACCCCTCAGTATTTGTCTGAAAACATGAAATCATTTGTACCAAAGTCGTTTTTCCCGAGCCATTATAGCCCGTAATACACATTTTTTCGCCTGATTTTATGCTCAAATTGATGTTTTTGAGTATTGCTCTTTCTGAATCTGAAAAGCGGTGCGAGACGTGCTGAACGTCAACGGTCATACCTTTTCCATTGTTCACTTCGGAGAAAGAAACGCCTTTGTCGGACTCGACGGGCAAATCCGTTACAGCCCCAATTTTTTCGAGCGCGGTCAATACGTCATAGACGGTTTCAAGGGTTAAAATCATCTTTTCTGACGAATTTATAATCAAAATGATGATGATTTCAGCCGCGACGAATTGCCCGATATTGATTTGATTTGTAATAACTAACCAACCACCTAGTGATAAAAGGACGAACGTCACGAGCGTTTTAAAGCCGACAATGGCACTAAATTGAAGCAGTAAAATCCGAAAATGACTCTCTTTGGCGTCTAAATAATTGGATACATAGGTGTCTGTTCGGGTCAAAGGCAAGCTGCTCGAACCTGCCAATTTGAAGGTTTGCAGCGTCCGCGCAATTTCTTCCAACCAATAGGCCACTTCGTACTTATATTTCGATTCTTTCATGCTTGTTGACAAGCCCAACGGGCTTGACAAACGAATGAGTAAGACCAAAATGACCAATAAAATGGCCCCAAAAGCGATGAACAAAGGGTGATAAAAAGAGAGTAGGAGTAGGCCAAATACGATTTGCATGATGGCGGTTGACAAGTCCATGAGGATTTTTGGCAAGCCTTTTTGGATGGTCAAGGTGTCAAAAAATCGGTTGACGACCTCGGGTAAATGCACGTTTCTGACGGCTTCGGTGCGTAAATTGGGCAAACGATGGGCAAA
The DNA here is from genome assembly GCA_043720935.1 of Saprospiraceae bacterium. GTDB lineage: Bacteria > Bacteroidota > Bacteroidia > Chitinophagales > Saprospiraceae > JAAFJT01. The sequence goes on along the minus strand of JAYSRS010000379.1, from coordinate 9,514 downwards.
ATCGAAGGCAACCCGTGTGAAAATGCGCCGTTGCAACGTCTCACTGACCGACATTTGCATAATTACCAAAACACCCGCCATGAGCGTTCCGAGCGTGACAACGATGATGAGTAACCACCAACCCGACGACATTGCACCGCCTTGCAAAAGGTTTAAAATTGCTTGCACACCAAGCGGTAAAATGAGGTTGATAAGCCCTGCCAAAATGGCATACAGATAGATGTAGCTAATCTCCTTACGGTCGGTTTTTAGCATTCGATAAAAACGTTGGAGGGGAGAAAGTGTAGGTGGTGAAGTCATTAAATTTTAAAATTTCAAACGTTTAAAATGTTAAGATTTTGCAATTGCCTAGTTTGTATCACGGACTTCAGTCGGTGAGTGTCTAACTGCTTTTTCAAGTGTTGTTTTACTTAATAAAACGGAATTATCGGTTAAAAGACGCAAGCGTAAACTTAGAAATCTAATTTGTTGATTTTCAACGTGCAATCTGACGCGGGTTTCAAACCCGCGTCAGATTTGATATTGCGTTTTTAACCGATAATTCTATAATAAAAAAATGACTTATCGAACTTAAAACACTCCCGACTGAAGTCCGTAATACAATTGGATAATCTCAAATTTTTCGCAAAGAACGCTGTTAGGCTTAAATAAGTTCGCATCACGGTTTCATAAACTCCCACGCCGACCGATACGTGCCTTCCGCTTCTACGTATTCCAGAAATTCTTTATAAAATTTATCGTTCCCAATTGTCCCGCTATCGCCGACGACGACGAGTTTCATACGGGCGCGGGTCATTGCAACGTTCATACGGCGGTAATCGGTCAAAAAACCGATTTCGCTTTTCGTATTTGAGCGCACCAACGAGATGTAAATCACGTCGCGTTCTTGCCCTTGAAAACCGTCAATCGTTTGAATTGTCAGATTTTCACCCCTCAGTATGTCGTCGTTTTCTAACTCATTTTTCATCCAAACAACTTGTTCCCGATAAGGTGAAATCAAGCCGACGCTCGGTTTTTCGTAGGCAAAAAGCTGCAGAAACTGGTATAAATGCTCTCGAACGACGAAAAACTCTTCGGGATTGAAGCGGCTTTTATTTTCGGGATGCACCTTTTCGTCGAAGCCACAACCCGCCGTATCAATGAAAACAACTGATTTCTCATCGTGTAAAATCGGCATTTGACGGTCAATTACTGAGGGGTGCGCCCGAAGCAAACCGTCGTAAAACCAACGATTTGAGAAGCCCATAATCGCGGCGTTCATGCGGTATTGAACGTCCAAAAAGTTGACAGAAGGCAGTCGAATCAAGCATTTTTCAAGCAAAGTTTTGTCAAAACCGCCCCGTTTAGCCTCTTGCGACTTGACGGTCGGCGGCAACTGAAACGGGTCGCCTGCCAGAATCACACGCGAGGCTTTCAGAATCGGAATCCAAGCGGCGGGTTCAAGGGCTTGCGCGGCTTCGTCAATAACAACCGTTCGGAATTTTCGACCATCTAACACAGAATTTGCGGAAGCAACCAAAGTACAAATAATCACGTTTGCGGAGTCGAGCAATTGTTCAATGAGTTTTTTTTCTAAATCGTTGGCCCACGCCGACATTTCATTCGCTTCTTTTTTCAAACGGTCGCGTTGACTCATTTCATCGTAGCCGAATTTTCGTTTATACGTTCGCGCAATACGCCGCAATTCAGCCGCTTTTACCTTGATTTTCTTAATATTTTTCGATTCGGGATGCGCCGACAACTGCCCTTCAAGCGTGTGTTTGACGATATTTTCATCTACTCTCGATATGTTTCCGACGCGCAGAACCACCAAATTTTGCGCTGCAAGCCGTTCGGTCAGCAAGTCGGCGGCAGTATTTGAAGGAGCAGTAACGAGAATTGTGTTCTCCGTTTCACTCATTTTTTTAACGGCAGCGACTAAAGTTGTCGTTTTTCCCGTCCCAGGCGGCCCGTGAATAATCGCCACATCGCGGCAATTTACGATGTCAAAAACGGCTCTATTTTGACTTTCATTGAGCAACGAAACGCTATTCGATGTCGGATTTATGATGTCAGATGTCGGATTAAGCGCGTCGGATTCTTGGCTGAGCGTATTGGATTTCTGATTGAGCGTATCGGCTGCTTGATTGAAGGTTTCGACAGTTTGATTGCTATAAAATGGCCGATTGTCCGATTTTTTTTTGCCCAAAAGAATGTCGCGCAACTCTGCGAGACGGTCGCCTTTTGCATTTTCGACCCTGTCCAAAGCACGCTCCATTTCCATGTACGTACGGTCGTCAAACAATAAGTCAACGCCTAAATTGCCATCAGAAAGCCAATCAGGTAGGTCTTTTGAACTCAAAATGACGTACATTTGGTTCTTATTGATGTAATTCAGAACGCCCGATTTTTCGTTTTTCTCGTGTTTATTGCCCGTTCTCGAAAACAATTGCACGACATTGCCGCTTCGAAATTGATGCGGCACTTCGGGGTCGCCGCCACGCTCAACGACCACAAATGCACGGTCGCCATACGTATAACCCGTCCGCACGACGGTCAGCGGAAACCATGTAAACCCTTCGGCACGGCGTTGTTCAAGCGGCTTATTTTGAATGACGGATTTGAAAAACTCAAGGTCGGCTTTTTTTTCAAGGGCGAGCAGGGCGCGTAGCTGCTGTATTTCTTCTATTTTTTCCATTGTGTTGTAATGCGATTTTGGGCGGCGAAGTTCGATTAAAATGGCATTTTTTTTCAAAAAATACTGAGGGGTTGTTTTTTAGTAAACGTCGTCGAGGTTTCTAGGGTCGAGCGTTGATTAGTTATATCCTAAATGCGGCGTAGCTGCAAAATCTCGGTAATGCTCAACGCAACAACGACTTTTACCGTGCGGTGTAATCGCAAAACAGCACGTTTGGCGGTTACACCGCCTAAAAAATTGAGCTTCGGGCAATATTACCGAGATTTTGCAGCTACGCCGCATTCAGACATTTTGATATAACCTATTAACGCTCGACTCTACAAACCTCGACGACGTTGAAACCCTGCGACGGTTTCCCCTGCTCTTTTTAAGCTCAATTGAGTGATTTATCAAAAAAAACTTAGTTTTGCCAATAAATTAATGGTCATTAAAATAAAGCATCCTATTTAAAAATCAGTGAGACTGAACAATGGCAGAACGACATTTTTTTAGAAAAAAAGCCTTGGAAACCAGCAAAGAACTAGGTTTTGGCACAACGGACGTGCGGCAACGGCGGCTTATCAACAAAGACGGGTCGTACAATTACGTCCGTTTGGGCATTCCCTTTTACGAAACGTTTAATGTGTATCACTATCTTTTGTCGGCTTCTTGGGCGAAATTGATAGGGATTATTATTGGTTGGTACAGCGTTTTTAATGTCCTTTTTGTCGGTTTATATTACGCAATTTGCCCAAATCAAATCACGGGAATGGTTTTTACCAATGAGTGGGAACGTTTTTGGGAAGTTTATTTTTTCTCCGCCCAAACCCTCACAACGGTCGGTTATGGCCGCATCAATCCGATGGGCATTGCGGCGAGTGCAATTGCCTCGCTTGAAGCCTTGACGGGTTTGATGAGTTTTGCCTTGATAACGGGTTTGTTGTTTGCGCGTTTTGCAAGGTCGCCAGGGACTTTGAAATTTGCTGAAAAAGCGGTTATTGCGCCCTTCACTTGGCAAGGAAAGCAGTTAACGGCTTTTATGTTCCGAACGGCGAACCCTTATAAAACAAGTTTGATGAATATGAAAGCTCAAATTACAGTCAATATGGTCGAACAAATTGACGAAAATGGAACAGAACAACGCCGTTTTTATCCTTTGACTTTGGAACGAACGGAGATTAATTTTTTCCCATCTTCATGGACTTTGGTGCATCCGATTGATGAAAATAGCCCGATTTATGGCTTTACATTGGAAGATTTCAAGCGCAGCAGTGCCGAATTTATGGTACTTTTAAGCGGTTTTGACGAAACTTTTGACCAAAATGTGTTCATGCGTTATTCTTACGGTTTCGATGATATTGAATGGGGGGCGAAGTATGCGCGTATTTTTGACTTTAACGAAAACAATCAAGCGACGGTGGATTTAGGGCGTTTGAGCGCGTTTGAAAAAGTGGAGATTGACCATTTGTTGCCAACATCAAACGAAGTTTGAAGTTTAAAAAAATGCCAAAATTGAGCTTAGTGCTTGATTTTGGCGTTTTTTTGCTTGAAAAGTTAAAAATACTGAGGGGTATGTTGGGCTATTTTGAATGGGCAGTTTTTACAAAATAAAACCTTCCAACAAGTCTTTAACGCAAAATGAACAATCTTCGGTGACATCAACGGTTTCTGACCAATCAAAAATTTCCCATTTTTTACCGATTTCAGCAACCATAATTTGTTGCGTTTCGGTGTAAATCCATATCACTTTTGGAATACCGTTTTTGTGTAAATGTTTTGTTTTATCCAAGTAGTACATGGGCAACTCGGAGGCATCGGCTTTAGTGTCAATTTCTATGACAATATCAGGTTTTTGTTTGATGTAATGATTGTCCAATTTGACCATTTTCATCACATCAAGCGGTAGCAGAGCAATATCAGCCGCTCGCCAATCATCTTTATTGAAGGTCAAACCTGCTTCATTGGTGACTATCATATATTTTTTTCGCAGATTCAAATTGAGTTGAAAAGCGACTTCGTTGACAAGAAAAGATTGTAAAAGACTTGATGCCATAACTTGTTCGATTGTTTTCTCACCGCGCAGGACATATTGCCAACCGCGATAATAAATAGGTTTACCATTCACCATTTCATAAATAAGAGCCTCGGGAACAAGTACGTCACTTGCAGCCGTTGCTCGTGAGGAAGGTGCTTCAATTGTTGCAGTTTCTACCATTTTTTTAGCTAATTTTGAACAAAGTTAGAAGAAAACGCTGGTAATCCAATTTATTTTATGAAATAGTTAATGTTTCACTATTTTTTTGACGTATTTTTCTCTTCCTTTTGCTTGAATAGACAACAGATAAATCCCCGCATTTAAGCCCGAAACATCCACATTTACTGAGGGGGTCGCGGCATCTAAAATTTGTTGATGAGCGGTTTTACCTAAAACATCTTGAATGACAAGCATTGGTTTTTCCGAAAGATTTTCCGTTGCATAGTCAACTGTTAATTGGTTAGAAACGGGGTTTGGATAAACATAGGCGTTAATAGTTGCCACCTCGTTTGTGGCGACTGAATAACGGCAAACTTGCGGTTCATACGTCCAATCAGTCGTTTTTATGCTGCAAAGTGTTTTAGAATTGGGGTCAGAAACACATCGGTCTTCAAATTCGTAAAATCCATTATCGGCTGAACCAATTAGCTCATAAATTTTTCCATATCGCTGTCTTGTGGCAGTACAAGTTTGACGGATTTCCCAAAATTTTAGTCGTTTACCATTGATAGTCGTGTCGCCTATACGCGTGACGGCGGCTTTTCGGACGCTGCTATATAACAAATTGATGCTATCACCGACGCGATAGCCAAAATTGAACGCAAAACGATAGCCGTTTGCCGTCAGTGAGAGCAAACTGTCATTTCTGATGGTGAAGAAATTTTTAGAAACGGTCGTTATAAAAGGGCAAAATGGCGGAAAATCACATTGCGTTTTGCTGGTTGTTTTGATAACGCGGTGCGTGACGCCGTTAATAAGCGTATCACCTTCCGATTCGTAGGTAAATTTACCTGCTGATTGCCCGTAGGAGAAAAAATTGTACTCCCACCGCGTTCCAATCGGGGCAAAATGAGTGGGCAATTGTGCCAATGTTTGCGTAAAAACAAAGGCGAGCATCAAAATTGTACATTGTTTTTTCATTAGAAACGGATTTAAAGCATGATTAAATTTTATAAACTATTTTGTAGCTGACAAAATTAAGTAAACCCCATCTTTAAACCCATTTATCATTGTCAAGATAGCGTAATTATTTACTTTTAGTCGTCCGTTTCCCATCTTCATATCTAATCAAAAACGCATCCGTCAACGACCTGTCTTTCACTTTTTGCAACGTCGCAACTGCCGCCGAATAAGACGCGCAAGGCAATAAAACCCGTTTGAATAATTTACCATTTATTGTCGCTATTTCCGTTTCAAAATCCCCTAAATCTTCCACGCGTTCCAATTTTTTGACCTTCAAATTGTCTTTTAAATCTGTTTCATACGCCAAAACTTGAACTTTAAACTGAATTTTTACATCCGATTTTACCTCTGTTTTAACATCCGATTTTACATTTTGAGCCGCCTTTTCCTCCTCACTTTTCACTTTTAGCTTTTCACTTTTAATTAAAGACACCCCCTCAGTATTTTCGGCTTTTTGAGCTGTTTTTGATTCATTTTTTACGTCCAATTTATCACTTTTCGTTTCTAACTTATCACTATTCACTTCTAACTTATCACTTCCTTCACTTTTCAAAGAAATGAGTGTTGCGTAGCGTTCCAAATAGAAATCACGAACGATGTTTTTAAGCACCGTTTTTCCTGTATCCAATGTTGAAAAAGCGGCGGATTCGATTCTAAACCCATCTTTTTCAACCTCCAACGTATAAGATTTTTTAGGCAATAGTGGAAACGCAAACACGCCCGTCGGACTCATTACCGACGCCAAAAGTCGCCCGTCACCCATCGAAGAAGCCCGTTTTTCGTAGAGCGATGTCCGTGCATTTTCAAGCAGTGACACCGTTTTTTTATCAAAAATCTGCCCCGAAATGCTCAATTCGTTGCGGTCGTCGAACAGAAATTGAAAAATATCATCATCCCTTGTGCCAATTTTTTCCATGCCAAATGCCCGATTTGAAACGAAAAAACCGCCCGTTTTTGACCCATTTTTAGCAAAATAATAGTCGTCTGCACTTGAATTGTAAGGTACACCGAGGTTTGCGGGCGATGTCCAACGCTGCTGAAAACCCTCCGATTTAAAAATATCTAAGCCGCCAATTGTCGCCCGTCCGTTCGAGGCAAAATACAAGGCCGTCGCGTCGGCGTCATAAAACGGCGTCACTTCATCCCCCTCAGTATTGACGATCGCCCCGAGGTTTAATGGTGCTTCAAATTCAGAATTTTCGTCATTTTTGAACCGCGACGTCAACCAAATATCCATACCGCCCTGTCCGCCTGTCCGACTGCTCGAAAAAAACATAATTTCTTTATTGCCCTTGTGCATCACGAAGGCGTGTGTCGTGTTGCCTTCGGGTGCGTTGATGCGGTCGGAAAGGCGTGTCGGCGGTGTCCAACCGTCGCGGGTGCGTTTCAAGAAATAAATGCCACAATTGCGCGTTTTTTCGCGTTTTTTCTCCAAAATTTGACACATTGTGCAGTAAAAACGGTTGCCATCGGGTGAAAAAGTACCGTTGCCGAAAGGCGTTTCATCAGGAATTTGAAGGCTTTTCAAGGGCATCGGCGCGACCCAGTTGTTGGCACTCGCTTGTTGACTTCTGAAGATTTTGGCTTTATTGCCCATGCCAATCGTTGTAAAATACAACACATCATCGCCAAAAGGGACGGGTGCGATGTCGTTATCTGCCGTATTGATGTCTAAATGTTCTAATTTGACCTTCGCCATTTTTGCTGAATCCAACTGCCGAATCCCCAACGAACAGCCGTTGATGTAGCCTTCAATGCGCTCACTCACGGCCTCGCGGTCTTTTGCATTGTAATTATTCAGATACATCAAAAATTCGGGAATTGCTTCATCAAATTCGCCTTTTTGCTGCAAAGCAAGGGCATAATCAAGGCGTGCGGTAGGATATTTGGGGTTATTTAACAGATTTTGGAAGCGTTCAGCCGCTTTTGCATAATCGCGGCAAACCCAAAAAGTGTTAGCCGCCGCTTCGGCAAGTTCCAATTTTTCAGGTTTGAGCAAAAAAGCAGCGTCAAAATGTTCCGCTGCATCTGCATTTTTTCCCGCTTCGATGGCGGCATAAGCCAATTTTTCATGCGCTTTCCACGTCAAAATATTGATGGATTTGGCCGTCAAAACGACGTTTTGAGCCGTCAATACAGAGGGGGCTAATTGAGTGAAAAGTGAAAAATGAAAAATGAAAAAAACGGCTTTCGATGTGCGGAACGTCGAAACATTCGACAACTTTTTAAAAGTTGCCCAATCTAAAAGAGACGGGAAAGGGAAGTATTTTAACGACATGATTTCGGGTAATTTATGTTTTAGAAAACGTTTACCTATTTTGTCGAAAATGAACGTCTTAATCAGTTGTTGATTCACTAGCAGTTTCTACTTTGGAATGTCTAATTGCGGCGTAGCTGCAAAACCTCGGTAACGCATTACATATACGCCCAATTTTCTTGGCGGTGTAACCGCAAAACCGCTTGTTTAGCGGTTACACCGCGACAAAAAGTGGTTGGTTGGTTGAATATTACCGAGATTTGGCAGCTACGCCGCCGTAAAAAAAGTCAAAGTGAAAATTGCTGTTAATTCTTTATCATTTATTGCTCATGATTTGCTCAATGATTTTTGGAAAAAAATGATGCTCTAATTCAAGCACTTTTCGCGCAATATCCTTAGCTGAATCTTCGGGCAGAACGGCGCAACGGGCTTGAAAAATAATATCACCTTCATCGTAAGCGGCATTGCAAAAGTGAATTGTGATGCCCGTTTCGGTTTCGTTTGCGGTGCGGACAGCTTCGTGAACGTGGCTGCCGTGCATCCCTTTTCCCCCAAATTTTGGCAACAAAGCAGGATGAATATTGACGATTTTTCGCTCAAAATGTTCGACTAAATAGGTCGGTACGAGCAGCAAGAACCCTGCCAAAACAATGAAATTAACACTCCGTTCAGCGAGTGAGTTGAGCATAAATTCGCTATCGTAAAGCATTGATTTTGAAATGATTAAATGCGGAATTTTAAATTCTTTGGCAATGCCTAAAACCCCCGCATCGGCCTTGTTAGAGACGACCAAAACGATTTTTACTGAGGGGTGTCCCTCAAAGTGTTCCATGATTTTCCGAGCGTTTGACCCGCCGCCCGAGGCGAAAATAGCGATGTTCATTTTCTAAAATTTTAGTAGCACGACCTTCAAGTCGTGCCGTTATTTCACGCCGCAAAGGACGAAAAAAGCCGCGATACTGAGGGGTATCGCGGCTTTTGTTTTCAGAAAAATAAATAGGCTACGCAGCCAATTTTAGGCTTTTTTCCGCTTGGAACTCAGCGACGCGGCGGTGCAATTCTGCCGTTAATTCTGGCAGTTTCAAGAATGTTGCTTGCAGTTTTGTCCGCATCTCTTTTTTTTCATCCATTGGCAGAACGTCCATTTCTGCCCAAAACTGTTGTTCTATGTGCTGTTTCTCCCCAACATTTTGAGCCATTAGAAACAAAGTGAAAAATGTTTGTAAGGCTTCATTTTTAGTTAATTTATTGACTAAGGAATGCGAAATAAATAAAAGCGTATTTTCATACGCACTGTTTTTCGCTGCGCGAAAAACAGTGCGGGAAAAAATCTATCGGAGGCAGCTTGTTTTTTGAAAGAAAATCTACGATTTTCTTTCAAAAA
>JAYSRS010000378.1:0-1513 GCA_043720935.1 Saprospiraceae bacterium | reverse complement strand
TTTGAAAATCAAGTATTTACGTCGAAAAAATAAAAACCTTACACGGTGTAATCGTGTAAGGTTTTTATTTAATATAAGCCGTTTTAAATCTTTCACGATAGCAAGCTATGACAGCCCGCTATTATTAAAAAAGAACCCCTCGGCGACTGACATCGCTTCGGGGTTCTTTTGAAGTGCGTGAAGCCTCACGCTCATCGCGCACTCATATCTTTGGATGAGAATCACTATCTAAAATGTAGGCACATTCTTTCGCACGTTTTCAAAATCTTCAAATCCCATTGACCTAAAATATATCATAGTCGTTTTAATATCTGCATGGCCGATTTGCCGTTGTATTTCAATCAATCCTATTCCCGCCTTGTACCATCTTATTGCGCCCGTATTTTTTAACGAATAAAGCGTGTAGTCTTTTGAAAACCCTAATTTTCTAAGAACCGCAGTCATTTTAGACGAAAAATAATTCATTCCCACAGGCTTTTCAGACGGCTTTCCGTTTTTTCCGACCAAATAGTAGTTGGGAGGCATATTCATAATATCGCTTTCAAGCATTGTGTCTTTTAGCGCATTAGGCACAACGCAAAAGCGTTGTTTTTTCGTCTTTCCGACCGTCCATTTGATGCGAATTGTCCAATTGTCGAAATCAATATCCTCAATTCGCAGCAATCTCAATTCCTTCGGACGGCAAAGTAAGTAATACATATACTCGCAAATGGGCATTAGAAAAGGTGCATCCTCAGCAACTGCTTTTTTAACCTGAATAAGCTGATTAGACTTGAAATAAGCCCGACTTTGAGACTCGCCGCGCACACCTTCCACGTCTGAAAAAGGGTTTTTTCTAACCTCTTTTTTCTTCACTAATTTCTTGAAATGTATTGAAAACGTGGTTCTATGTCCGTTAACAGTCGATGGAGCGCGGCCTATTTCAATCAAATGGTTAATGAACAATTCTGCAACCGCCACCGTCAAATGCTTGTGGTTGTTTTCTTTGCAGAATTTGTCTAAATTACGAATGTGCGTAGCATAAGATTGGACAGTTTTTTTCTCAAGCCTGTTACTTCTCTCTTCAAGTATCTCAAATAGGCGTTGAGTTTTTGAAGTAGCAATTGGTTTTTTATTGCGAATTGTAGGGTCTATCGGGTTCGCTTCGATGCGTTTTATAATTTCCTTGACCGCTTTTTCTCGCTCATCAACGGTTGGAAATTCTAAGACATTCAAATCACGCCGCCTACCACTAGGCATTTTCCACCTAACGAACCACCGCGAATCTAAGTTCTTATCAAGCGGATATACTCTTATCTCACCAACGGGGAATTTTTTTTTACTCATGTCGTGAATTTTACCACGCCATAAGCCCTTTTTCTGAACCGTTTTTAGTCGCCTTGTAACTCATTGATTATCAATGAGTTACGAAGTGTGTGGAGGATAACGGATTCTCCACAGCTCGCACAACGCGCTGATTGTCAATAAGTTACAAGGCGACTAAAAACGGTTCAAAAAGCGAACCTAAAGCGTA
>JAYSRS010000377.1:0-37028 GCA_043720935.1 Saprospiraceae bacterium | reverse complement strand
TTTTCAAGCTATTTTCAAGCTATTTTCAAGCTATTTTCAAGCTATTTTCAAGCTATTTTCAAGCTATTTTCAAGCTATTTTCAAGCTATTTTCTCCATCAAAAAATATAAAAAATCTCCGCTTGCAGACCCATAAAATCGGGCGCAACGGCGGTTGTTTTCTTGAATAAGCGTTGATAATACGCCTCCAAACCCCAACTTACGCGACGCGACAAAGCCACCTCAAAACCCGTACTCAATCGGTACATTTGTTGGCGGTGCGTTTGAGGATTAACGTGAATATTGGCTTGATGCACCGTCATATTTTGCATATTTTGCACTTGTAAATCCATCTGATAAGCACTCATAAGCATACCACTCACGCCCACACCGACGAAAGGTTTTAGCCGCCAAGAAGGCTGCAAAGCATACCGCGCACTCAACTCGTAACGCATACAACTTTGATTGTTCATCTGCATTTGCGTCGTCGTGTTCGGCGTATTGACGACGTTAGGCAGTCCTTCGGGTGAACCCAATAGGGCGTTTTTGTCGGTCGCCGTATAATTCAAATACACCATACCAAGGCCGCCGACAACGCGCCAATGTTTACCAAATCCGACGCCGCCTTGAACGCCTACGCCATAACCCGCCTCGGATGTCACGCCCGTACTGCGGGGTGTAATCAATTCCGTTTTTAGGCCCAATTGAAAACTAAAACGCTTCGACAAAGGGGTGAATTGAGCCGCTTTAATCAATGGTGTAACGCCGTTTTCAGCAACAATTAAAGGCTTTAAAACAGGTTTTAAAAAATCAATAGCTTGAAAGTTATTTTGTTTATCTTGTGCATCGTTATTGGTTACAACTGATTGATTACCAATGTTTTGAAGGTTGTTATTTATCGCCGCTTGGCTATCGTTTTCCGTTACCAAACCCTTATTTTTACTTAAATCAAGCGGTGTAATTATCGAATTTTGAGAATATGAAGATGAATTTTGAGTTGATTCTGACACTTGAAATCTGAAATCTGAAATCTGAAATCTATTTCCTACCCCCTCAGTATTTTGAGGTTTTAATGATGAATTTTGAGCTACGGACTGCCGCCGAAATCCTAAATTCGACAATTGAAATTTATTTTGCCCCCCCTCAGTATTTTGAGGCTTTGAACTTAAATTAGGTGGGGTTTTCAGATTTTCACTCACTTCTAAGTCTTTATTTTCAACCATTGACACCCGATTTTCTAATTTATCCAAACGCTGTTCTACCCTTACGTTGTCCGCATTATTGCCTTGATTGAACCACCACAACCCGTTTGAAACGACCAAAACCGCCCCTAATGCCCACGGCAACCACAACAATCGCCGCCGTTTTTTGGCCGTCGGCAAAACCGCGTCTAATTGCTGATTCAGCAAATCCCAATCTTCGGCGCGGTGCGACGCGTCGGGTTGAAAGGCAGATAGCTTGTCTTGCAAGCGTTTGGAGAAGTCTTTTTCAGTCATTTTGTAAAAAATTCTAATTCAAATTTTGAGATTTAATGGATGATTTTATTGAACGGACGTTCAAAACCTGCGTTAAATTCGTCGTGTCAAACAGCAGTTTCAAATCGCGTTTGGCTTTAAATAAATTTGACTTTGACGCCCCGACCGAAATACCTAACATTTCCGCAATTTCAGGGTGCGAATAACCCTCCAAAACGTATAAATTCAAGGCAAGACGGTACGAAGGCGACAGTTTTTGAAGCAAACCGACCAATTCATCGGGCAACAAACTGTCTAAAAAATCGGCTTCAAAACCCACCATTTCCGCTTCCGACAAATCCGACAAAGGCAATTTTTCGACGTATTTATGGTAGTAATTTATCGCCGAACGCACCACAATCGTCCGAAACCACGGCTTAAACGGCTGCTGCACATCGTATTTATCTAAATTTAAAAATACCTTTAAAAACGCATCGTTAACAACTTCCCGCGCCTCCGTTTGCCGACTGCAATAAGGCGATGCCACCGCCAAAGCATAACCGTAAAACAGGTCATACAAGGCTTTTTGGCTGCGGCGGTCGTTGCGGCGACAGTCCAAAATGAGGGTGTGCAGTCGGTCATCAGTCATTTAATTATCAATTCAAGAAAAAAAAGCGGTGCGGTTGCCCACAGCTTTTTTTTTGTGAAATTATCCGAAAAAATGAGGGCGGTGAGTAGTCAGGATCCGAAAAAAAGGAAATATGAACGCCCGTAATATTTCAATACTTTTGCGAGAAAATATTTTCCTCTGTATTGGGCTTTTTTAGATGATTGATGTAACAATAACATTGAAAACAACGCATCAGATGACAAACGGAAATAAAAAAACAGTGTTGATTTGATTCCAATCAAATCAACACTGTTTTTTTTTAATCCTATATCCACAATATGAAACATAGGACAAATATTTCTTCAGATAATTCTCTTAGAAACTGTTTTAAAACCTATTTACATGGTTCACGGGCTGTTTTTCGCTATGCTCAAAAGACGCCCCTTGAAGAAATCTATCGGAGCGAGCGTGTTTTTGAAGTAAAAAATCTTCGATTTTTTACTTCAAAAACACGCTCGCTCCTAAAAAAAACTTTCTCGCACGCCTTTCGAGCGTAGCGAGAAACAGTGCGTAAAGTTTTAAAACAGTTTCTTAGAATTTAACGCCTACTGAAACATACCATGTGCGTCCATCAGCAGGCAAAAGACCCGGTCCCGGATAGCCCCCAGAACGCCGTGTAAAATAACGAACATCTGTAAGATTATTGATACCCGCCTTAACATTGTAATGCTTCAAAAACTTGAAACTGGCGGATAAGTCTTGCACTTGATAAGCGGGTATCAAACCTGATGTAGCCGCAGCGTTGGGTTTAACTGTGTTGATAGCGTCAGCGAAGGCTTCTCCAACACTACTTAATTGCCAAGTCAAAGAAAACCCTTTTTTGGCGTAAGTCACTCCGAAACGATGTATATACTGAGGGGCATTTTCCACAGTATTGCCGTTTAAGTTGCCTTCTACAAGTTTGCCGTTTGATACTGTTTGCGTTTTGAAATCTTGATATTGGGCATCAATAAAACTTATAGACGCAAACAAACTCAAATTTCCTAATGGTGACTTAGGATTAATGGCTGATAGAGGGTCAATTTCAATATAACCCTCAAAACCCTTTGAGATAGATTGACCTAAATTGGTACGAAACTGATAGGGTTTGTTGTTCGCATCTAACAAGCTAATTATACCAATACGGTCATTATAGTTTAAATAAAAATAATCAACGTCAAAATTCAACCAAGTGCTTATTTTTCCTCTATAACCAATATCAAAATTCCAACCTCTTGCATCTTTCAAATTCGCATCTATCACATCAGTTGTTGCAGGAGGGGTTAAATCAGAAAATAAAACGGGGCGATAGGCTTGTGAAAAATTGGTATAAATTTCTGTTTGTTTAGTAGCGTGAAATTCAAAGCCTGTCCCTAACAAAAAGAAATTACGGCTGCTTTTTTGATTAGCAATGAGATTCTCTGACCCGTCGGATTTAAAACCCAAACGACCTTGGGCATCAGTAGCTATATGTTCATAACGTGCGCCTGCCGTCATCAAAAAACGGTTTGAGAAATAAAAAATGTTTTCTACAAAAGCCGCCATATTGATATTTTTAAAACGTAAATCATTGATATACTTATCTTTTAGATCTAAATTGAAAGTCGCTAAAGTATCACCCAAGCCTCTTTGCAAACGTTCCGTATTGCCATTGAAATAACGAACACCCGTTGCCAGAGTATGCTTTTTGTTAATCCAAGTATAACTGTGCATCAAACGCAATTCTGAACCTATGTTTTTATACAAATCACGGTCAATTTGACGTTTTGAATTGAGTGGGTCGTTAGTGGTAGTGGCATTGACAAAACCAATACTATTGCGTTCGCCAATCGTCCCAAATGTTTTGAAATTCAAACGAGTGTTTTCATTAAAAACATATTCCGCATTGAGGGAAGGTATCACCCACGGTGTATTAAACCAGTTGCGAGAACGCAGACTTTGACGTGCATCTATATTGAAAAGGCTATCAGTTAAGCCGCCCGGTTGTTGGCTGATATAGGTCATATAGGTGAACTCAACACCCATTTTAAATTTATTACTGAACGCATAATTGGTTTCAAAATGGAAATGGTCAGTATTAAATTTATTGTTATTGCGCCAACCATCACCTACTCGTTTTTGATAATAGGCAGCATATCCTAATTTGCCCTCCGTACCACCTATATAATTAAAAGTACTGAATAAGCCATTATTGCCTACTGTATTTTGACTTTCACAAACAAAACGCTTTGATATATCAGGTTTTCTTAAAACATAATTCAAAAGACCGCCGAATTGAGAGCCATATTGCAATGAAGAAGCGCCTCTAACGATTTCTATTCTATCAACCACTTCCATCGGCGGATTATAATATGCTTCAGGGTAGCCCATTGGGTCGGGAGTAATATCATATCCGTTCATACGCACGTTGAACTCCCACGAACGATTCGGACTTAAACCACGAGAAGCTAAACCAGGTTGGATACCTGAACCATCACTCTCCCAAATCTGAATACCCGGTATGCGACCGTATATTTGACGTGAATTATTCATGGCTAAATTAGCATCAATTTTATCTAATTTAACGACCTCATTTTTTTTAGCCGCATTAATGGCGTAGTCCCCTATTTCTGCTAAGTGACCTGTACCACCAACACCGCGATTAAAAATAACATGAAGCGTCTCTAAGGCTAAACTACTTTCTTCAAGAGAGCAGTCAAAAGTTGTTATTACCCCCCTCAGTATTTCGACCTTTTTTTCAAGCGGTTGGAAGCCGACACCTGAAATGACAAGAATATAAGTGCCAACTTCTATATTTTTGATGATGTATTTACCATTTTCATCAGTGGCAACCCCTCTGACAGTACCTTTCACAACGATATTTGCGCCCGCTATGGGTTGGTTTGCGTTAGCTGTAATTGTGCCTGTTAATGTTCCAACTTCACCGTTAGCAGCGTTGGACAATGGTAATAGAAAAACTAAAAGAAAGAAAATAAATACAAATTTTTTCATTTTAACAAAATTTATTTAGACTGAATTAAAATAAAGGCGCAAAACTAGAACAGCTTTTTGAAATATCTACTGTTTTTGAAATTTTATTCAGACTAAGTTAGAGCGTGTTGGGAAACTATTTAGGTAAACACTTTTGAGCAGTTAAAATAAAAAAGTAAACAATTCTTTGAATATCCTACTCAAATTTAACCGCACCAAAAACACATTAAGCGCGGTTTAGTGCGTGTAAACACTTTTTAACGAGCGTTCAAAAAGTGTTTACACGGTTAAATGATAATTTTAAATGATAATTTTAAATGTCAATTTTAAATGTCAATTTTAAATGTTATGCAAAACACGCCAAAAACGCGAAAAAGCCTGTAGGTGAAAATATACGAAAGTCTGATTTTACCCCCCCCTTTTTTACGCGATTTAACACCCTAAAATCAAATTTTAGGCACATCGCTTTTGTCACATTTTTGCATAAAAAAACGGATTTTCGCCGTCAAGCGAAAGTCCGTTTTTAGAAATATGATTTTCAAAATTTATTGCCCAAATTCAACCTAATTTAGCAAAATTAGCCTTCAAAAATAGGCCACTACCTTATTCTACAACCATCCAAAAATTTGATTTTATTTTAATCTTCTTTCGATTTCGACAGTTCAGCCGCCGCGTCACCGCCTTTCAAACCTAAAAAATTATTGCTTGGCAACATCACCATTGAAATTAGCTTGATAGGTTTTTAAATCTTTGCCCTTCCGATTGAAAGCTATAAGGTTTTGCCATTGTTGAGCGTATTTATACGTACAAAATACTGATAAAATATGTATTTACGTATTATATCAGTATTTTGTACATGATTTATACACATAAATAAACTTTGCCACAAAAAAAGTACTACCTTTGACTTTCAAAAATTAAGCGTAATAGAAATGAAAATAGCCGTTACAAACCTAAAAGGGGGTGTTGGAAAAACAACAATTGCCGTTAATTTAGCCGCTTCTTTTACCCAAAGAGGTAAAAGTGTTTGTATCATTGATACCGACCAAAAGCAACATTCTTCATTGGAATGGGCGAGTTGTCGAAGCCAAGACCGTGCAATCATTCAAGTTTTTGCGATGGAGCAAAATCAAATCAATAGCAAAGTGCTGAACAATTTGCAAGATAAATTTGATATTGTTATCATTGATGGCACACCACAATTATCAGAATTGGCCACGCGAACGATTTTAGTGAGCGATATTGTCATTATTCCGATTTCACCGAGTATTTTTGATTTTCGCGCCTTCGAGAGTTTTTTGAAACTCCTAAAAGAAATGAATGGCAACCGCGTAGCCGCTAATTTAGGGAGTGTCGCTGCCTACGTTGTCATGAATCGGGTCAACGAAAGGGCCAATATTGCCAAAGAAATCGGAGAAGCACTTGGCTCGTTGGAGACACCTATTTTGACAACACGGCTTGTCAATCGCACAGCTTATGCCGATAATGCAACGGACGGTCTCGGCGTAGTAGAAGGCAAAGACCGCAAAGCAAAAGAAGAATTTAGCCGTTTTACGGATGAAATAGAACAAATCATGTCAACATTAAAAGAAGATAACAATGAGTAAAAACCGTTTCGCACCCAAACAAGCAGAAGTTGACACACAGATTGATGTCGTCGAACAAATCATTAAAAAGCAAAAACAAAAGGAAATGGAAGGGGATATTCATCGGGTCAACTTCAATATGCCAAAATATCTGCACGATTTGGTCCGCGACAAAATGCAGAAAAAGGGTTATAATCTAACCAATTATTTACTCTCGCTTGTGCGTAAAGATTTGGACGAAGAATGAAGTAGTTTTGAAAGAGTAGTTAAAATACGTACAAAATACATATAGCATGTGTAAAAAATACGTATAATTTACGAATAATATTGAAACGCAAGGATTTCATCTAAAAAGCTGATTCGGACAGATATTGAACTCATGTAAAATTATACGTACAAAATACGTACAAAATACGTACATCATACATAAATTGCACGTATGTCAAATTGTCTCTGTTTTGTATTGGAAAATTGTAGAAATCTTGACTTAACTGAAAAATTAGAAAATTGGGACATCAAATTAGAGATTCATACTGAGGGGGTCTATTTTTAGTTGTTTCATAATTGCTTCATAATTTTGATTTTAAGCCCCTTTCTAAAAAAAAGGCGTAAGTATCTTAATTTTAATTATTAGCCGCTTATTTTTGATTAAAAAGGCGTTTATTCGACGTTATTATAAGTACTATTATAAAAACAAACAGAGTTCAACACCTTGCTCCTGCTCTATTCTACAATTTTTATTAAAAACAACATCAAACGCTTTTGTTGTTGTTTAAATCTTTTTAAATTGTTTTTAAATCTTTTATTGTTTTAGACGCTCATAACTAATTGATTATAAATTAGTTATGAGCTTAACTATTAGAAAATTGGGACTAACTATTAGAAAATTGGGACATAGTATTAGTAAATTGGGACTCAACTATTAGATATTTGGGACATAGTATTAGTAAATTGGGAAAATCTAAGGTTAATAACCACATTCTCCCATTAATTTTCTTATTCGCATCCTTTTTTCTCCCAAATTCCTAATAATTACGCCCAAATTCCTAATAGTTCGTTTAGGTTTGCTACTTTTATCCCATTAATCTAATAAATGCGCTTTGCTTTCCCAAATTTCTAATTTTTCAAAATCAAAATAGCTGAATCAACGATGAGTGCAAGTTCAAAAAGAAATAAAGGCATCCGCATCATAAAAAAATCGAATCAACTCATTGAGGCACGGTACAGATTCGACACTTGGGAAACCCGCATGTTTCTGTCCTTGCTCTCGTGCATACGGAAGGAGGATGCGGATTTGCAAACATACAGGATTTGGTACAGCGATGTGATTGATATTTTCGGCATAAAATCGCACCAATCATACGATTTACTGCGGGCAGGTGTGAAAAATTTGATGCGAAAAACACTCCATGTCAACTATCAAGAAGGTGGATTTACGCGCGAAAAAGAGTACCACATCATCAGGAGTACGGACTATCTGAAAGAAGGGCAAGCGGGCGACGGAATTCAAAATCAGGAGTATATTGACGTGACAATTGAGCCTGAAATGAAGCCTTTGCTGCTGCAATTGCAAAAGAATTTTACGGCTTATGACCTTAGTAATGTCTCTCGATTGAGCGCGCAATCGGTACGAATATATGAATTATTGAAGCAATATGAATCGCTTGAAGGACGGGTTTTGGACATCGAATACATGAAGAGAATCTTGGAATATGATAAAGAATATCCCGATTTTTCCAATTTTCATCAGTGGGTTATCAAACCTGCCGTCAAGGAGATTAATAAATACACGGATATTAAAATTAGTCGTTATGAAAAAGTGAAGGAAGGACGAAAAGTAACGGCACTTCATTTCTTTTTCAGTCGTAAAACAGAAGAAAAACCACCTCTTTTGCGCGAATTGCGGGCAGAACCTAAACGTCAAACGCTGCAGATAGTGCCGATTGAAACCGTAAAAACGACTGAAAAGACAGTAATTGTCGGAAATATCGTGACTGAAATAACGGACGAACAGGTGCAACAAGCGAAAGAAAAATTGACAGTCGATTTATCCCCCGTTGTCGTGACCCGCTTTGGCGTGAGTCTCAAAATGTTTATGGCACTTGTTGAGGATTATACTGAGGGGGTGATTCGAGAAGCTGTAAAAGTTACAGAAAGTGCCATTAATGAGGGTAAAATTAAGGAATCGGCAGCAGGTTTTTTTGTTGAAGCCGTCCGAGGTAATTTTAAAATTACGGAGAAAAAGAAGAAAGAAACGGTGGTTAAGGAACAGACACGTGTTCAGCAAAAGGAACAGAACCAAGCCATGCTACTTGCAGAGGAAAAAAAGAAAGAACAGTACAAGCACGAAGAACAAATTGTTCTCGCCTTGGTCGTAACGGATGAAGAATTGCTTAAAACTGCGCTTCAACAAATCCAATATTCCATGTTTTCGGGTTCATACAATCCCTTAAAATCGCTCAGTGAGAACCTTCAAAATCCGAGTTTTAAAGGAGCTTTCTACAATTCGGTTAAGAAACTGCGCCCCGATGCGTTTTAAAAATACGTGTTATTTGCGTATGTTGTATGTATTAGATACGTATTTATGTATTCGGTATGTATATTTTACGTAAAAAATACATACCTTGGTAGTTTCGGAATTATCGGTTTTACGTCGTAAAATACTGAGGGGTGTCTTATTGCGGCGTAGCTGCAAAATCTTGATAACGATTAACGTAAAAACGCTTTTTTCTATGCGGTGTAACCGCAAAACAAGCGGTTTAGCGGTTACACCGCATTTGAAATCGGGTATTTAGGGATTTTATTACCAAGATTTTGCAGCTACGCCGCAACAAGACAGCTTTTATCATTTTGCGACATGAAGCCGATAATTTCGCAATTTTTAATGGTTATCAGAACGATGTTTCTATCAAAAGAGGGTAGGGGAGTAGATTCAAAAAAATACGTACAGTATGTGTATTATGTATTATGTATGTATTATGTATGTATTATGTATGTATTATGTATGTATTTTATAAATTTATACATACTTTGTACGTACAAAAAGCGTATAAAATATGTATTCTAATTTAAAATTCTGATGTTACGCAACGGGCCACTAATTTGACAGATGCGACTGATTTACACTGATTTTTTCTGTAAACGTTTCTATCAAAAAAAGAAATCCTTTTGAATCAGTCATATCAGTCAAATCAGTGTGCCATCTTAGCAGCTTGTGTAATATGAGTAAAATTGAGATACGTACAGTATGTGTATGCAATACTTGTTTTGTATGTATTTCGTAGAGCTATATGTACTTTATACGTACAAAAAGTGTACAAAATATGTATTCTAATATAAAATTGAAATACGAACAAACGTGCATTCTAATCTACTGGAAGGCTAAACGCAATAAAAAAAGGCAATAAAAAAACGTAATAAAAATGGAGAAAGACAACGCATTAAGCCCTTTTGAGGGCGAAAGAATCCGCAAGATTTGGTACAACGAACAATGGTATTTTTCGGTCGTTGATGTTATTGGCGTTTTGACGGATAGTCCACAACCATCGCGGTATTGGAACGGCATAAAGAAAAAAGAACCTCAACTTTTCGCAATTTGCGAAAAGTTGAAATTAGTAGGGCTTGATGGGAAGGAACGCCCGTCAGACTGCTCGAATACTGAGGGGGTGTTTAGAATCCTCATGGCTGTTCCGTCGCCCAAGGCCGAACCGCTAAAACTTTGGTTGGCATCGCTCGGCAAACAGGCGATTGATGAAACCGAAAACCCTGAATTGTTGACCGCTCGACAGACGGAACTCTACCGTGCCAAAGGTTATACCGAAGAATGGATTGGGCGACGTGTTCAAACCATCGAAACGCGCAAAGAACTAACCGATGAATGGAAAGCGCGGGATGTCAAAGAAAATCAAGAATACGCCATTTTGACGGCAACCATCGCCAAAGGAACATTTGGCGTAACGCCGACTGAACACAAAGAAATTAAGGGTTTAGACCGTCAAAATCTCCGCGACCACATGACACCCTTAGAACTGATTTTTACGGCTCTTGGTGAAGAGGCCACGCGTCAAATAACGCTAAGAGACAATGCTCAAGGTTTTGCGGATAGCCACGACGCGGCGCAAATCGGCGGCAGAATTGGCGGTAAAGCCCGCAACAATTATGAAGAAGAATCAGGTTTGAAAGTCGTATCCAAAGATAATTTCTTGGGGCTGAAAGGAAGCGAATCAGCCAAAGAATTGCCAACAGACGGCGCAGAATAGCCCCCTCAAGTATTAAATTTCATTTTTTTCCCTGTAAATCGAAAATTTTGTTTTTGATTTGCAGGGAAAAAATAAAAAATATGATAAGACCTTATATTTCACGGACGGCAGAAACGGACATTTTACGGCTGTTGCATCAGTTCCCTGCGGTGGCGATTGTGGGCCCACGACAAGTTGGTAAAACGTCCTTAGCGCAACACATTGCGGCAGCGTGGACGCGTCCGACGCTGTACCTTGATTTAGAAAATCCGCGCGACCTTAACAAATTGAGCGACCCGTTTTTGTTTCTTGAACCACTCCAAGAACAGACAGTTATCTTGGATGAGATACAACGCGTGCCGAATTTGTTTCCGATACTGAGGGGCCTAATTGACCAACACCGCATCCCAAATCGGTTCATTTTGTTGGGTTCAGCCTCGCCCGATTTGATACGGGACACCTCCGAATCGTTGGCAGGGCGGATTGCTTATTTTGAATTATCGCCTTTGTCGCACCTTGAAACGGCGGATTTGGCGACTTACAAAACGCATTGGTTGCGTGGCGGTTTTCCCGAAAGTTTATTGGCAAAAGACGACCAAAACAGTATGGATTGGCGAGAAAATTTTATCCAAACTTATCTTGAACGGGATTTGCCGATGTTGGGTTTGAATGCAAATCCTTTGTTGACGCGTCGGCTTTGGACGATGTTGGCGCATTGGAACGGCAATTTGTTGAATCTCCAATCTTTTGGTAATTCATTGGGCGTAACGGCCCCGACAATTCGGCGGTATATTGATTTTTTTGAAGCCTCGTATCTCATTCGGCAGTTGCAGCCTTGGTACACGAACATATCGAAGCGGCTTGTCAAAACGCCCAAAATATACATTCGAGATACGGGTATTTTGCACGCGCTTTTGGCCATCGGCAGTTTCGAGCAATTGCAAGGACATCCTTCGTTGGGGGCGTCGTGGGAAGGCTATATTTTTCAAGAAATAGCGACGATGCTGCCACCTCGACATGAGCTTTATTTTTACCGAACCCAAGACGGCACAGAAGCCGATTTGGTTATCGTAAAAGCGGGTATTCCCGAAATATTGGTCGAAATCAAGCACACTTCCGCGCCTGTTATCACCAAAAGCCTTTGGACAGCATCGGTTGACCTCAAAACGCGTCGGAATGTTATCGTTGCGCCCGTTTCGGAAAATTATCCCTTGAAAGATGGTTTTGAAGTGGTGAGTTATGCCAATTTGTCCAATTTGTTTGAATAAGACCCCCTCAGTATTTCGACTAAAAAAGCCACGCGTAACACAAGGAGGGTACTGAAAAAGGCCTAAATTTTAGGATAATTCAGTTCAAATAACGCTTTGATTTCCCTTAATTTACAATGTATGTGTCAACCGTAGATACACACGGCCGTGTGTATCTACACGCGAACATTTCGTATAAAATAATTGATATTATGGATAGTTGTTTTAAAATTCTTGAAAATTTTGCCCGTTTTCCTTTGTCATTCAGTAGGAATCACCCCTAAAAAAGTTGACCACTCAAAGTGGTTGATATGACAAAGTGTTCAAAATCAATTTATTACAGTGTTAGCTTGAAACGTCAAGTGGTACGGGAGTACGAATCTGGTCATTTTACCAAGACCGAATTATGTGAAAAGTACGGTATCTCGGGAGACAGTACCCTTTTGGCATGGTGCAAGGCGTTTTGATACACGAATTGACCCCGTTGATACCCCTCAGTAATGTTATCCTTTTTTGTCTTAACAAATTATTAAGACAGTTTCTTTCAAAACCCGTGTAACCAAAATCAAAAAACCTGCGTGAAGGGGATTATTAGAACAATATTCTTAAAATAAAAAATCCATTATTAAATGAATCGCTTAGAATTTTTGAAAACGCTTGGCTTTGGCGGCCTTGCTATCGCCACTATCGGCACTATCACCGCTTGCGGCAAAGACGGCATTGTTGCCCCGACGGGTCCCGTTGATTTCACCCTTGATGTGACGGTAGCTACCAATGCGTCACTTAAAAATGCCAACGGTTATGTTATTTCCAACGGGGTTGTCGTGGCAAAAACGGCGGCGGGTACTTATGTCGCCGCTACCCAAGTGTGTAGCCATGAGAACCGCGCAAATGTCATTTTCCAAAGTGGGCAATTTTTCTGCCCTTTGCACGATGCCAAATTCGACACAGCAGGCAAGGGTTTGAACAGTGAAGCCAGCAAGGGATTAACCGTTTACAAAACGACCTTGACGGGTAATTCTCTCCGCGTTTACTCTTAAATCACTTCTGGTTTCAAAGCAGCAAAGTACAACTTGACGCAAGTTCAAAACTTGCGTCAAATTCTAATGCTCATAAACTTCAAAAACACCGATTTTTAAAGCTATTTTTTTAAAATTCTTAATCATTTTACTCAACAATGAAAATTCTGTCAATTCTGTTCGCACTCACTTTTTTCACCCCTGCGGTGCAATGGTCAACCGATTTTGAGCAAGCCAAAACAACTGCCGAACACGATAAGAAACCGATTTTACTCAGTTTTGCAGGTTCTGATTGGTGTGTGCCGTGCATCAAAATGAAAAAAGACGTGTTCGAGTCGGCTGCCTTTACCGACTACGCGTCTAAAAACTTGGTTTTGCTCCGCGCCGATTTTCCCCGTTTGAAAAAAAACAAACTCGAAGCAAAACTCACGACCGCAAACAAAGCCTTAGCAGAAAAATACAATCCGCAAGGCAAATTCCCTTTCACTGTCCTACTCGACTCAAAAGGCACTGTACTGAAATCTTGGGACGGTTTGCCAAAAGGTGATGCAGCAGCTTTTGTTGCAGAAGTCAAAGCGGTGAAAAAATAGGGCGTACCACTTGCCGCAAGTTTCAAACTTGCGGCAAGTTTTCAAAAACACCCCCCTCAGTATTTTGCTTATTTTATCTCAATTTTAATAGTCAAAAGCATGAAAAATTCTAAGAAAAGCTATCGCGCTCAAAAGCTAATTGCCCTGTTGGGTTTGCTGATTGTCCTCACATTGCCGTCTTGCGTATCAGTCAAAGAGTACGAAAAAATGTACATCAACGACTCCGAAATGGACTTATCTGCTCGAAAAGCGGAAAAATTCGAGCAAAATTTCCAACTCTACCGCGAAGGCGCATCAGGCGCAAATGGTGGTAAATCAGGTGGTGGTTGTGGTTGTAATTGAGTATGAAAGGACATCACGTTAGGCAAACTTTCAAAATTTTCCTAACGTGATGTTCAAAAAAAACGCAATTACCCCCCTCAGTATTTTCCCTTTTTCTCTTACGAAAAAACGTAATTATTTAGCAGCAAGTCTCCAAAGCGGGTTTATTTTCATTTTTTTGAAAAAAAATTAAAGACCCACTTTGGAGACATTGGCTAATTAGTTACGAAAAAACTTATCTCGCAAATCTCATGCAAAAAATATCCTTAGCGGTTTTGGGCATTTTCATTGGCATTTTAAGTGCTTTTGCCCAAAAAACGCCGCAAGATTCCAACTACGTTGACCGCCGTTTGAAGGTTGAAGAAGTCAATTTGGTCACGAGTTATTATACCCAAAACGGGAACAATTCCGCCGTTATGGGCGGCATCGGTACGGAAAAATTGAGTGATTTCTCAAATACGCTCGATTTACGCTTGTCCAAATGGTCAAAAACAAACCAGCAGCACAGCTTGACTCTCGAAATGGGTTATGATTCTTACTCGTCGGCTTCGTCGGACAATATTGATTACAATACGATTTCATCGCCTTCCTACAACGACCAACGGTACTACCCCTCAGTCGCGTGGTCGGTACTCGACCCTGCAAAAGGCACAACAACGGGCGCAAATTTGTCTTATTCGACCGAATGGGACTACCAATCCTACGGCGGCGGTTTAAATTTTGCCAAAACATCGGCGGACAAAAGCAGCGAGTTCAGTGTCAAAGCAGGCGCATTTTTTGACGAATGGACGATGATTTTGCCCGTAGAAGTACGTCCCGAAAACTACCCGTCGGGCAGCGAAAGGACACTGCCCAATGTGCCGCGCAGTCCGCGCAATTCCTTCAATTTGGCTTTGGCATGGGCAAAAATCATCAATCCGCGTTTGCAATTAGCGTTCGTCATTGAGCCTTCATACCAACAAGGGCAATTGGCAACGCCTTATCAGCGCGTCTTTTTTACCGACCAAACCGTGACGAATGAAAAACTGCCGAGCCAACGGTGGAAACTACCGTTGGGGGTTCGCGCCAGTTATTTTGCGGGGGATAGGGTCGTTTTGCGCGGTTTTTATCGGTTTTATGCCGACCAATGGGGCTTAATCGGCAATTCGCTGAGCCTCGAATCGGCGATAAAAATTACGCCCAAACTGTCGGTCAGTCCTTATTATCGGTTTTATGCTCAAAACGCGGTCAAGTACTTCGCACCTTACGAAAAACACAGTTCCGCTACTGATTTTTACACCAGCGACTACGACCTCTCAACACTCAATAGCCATTCTTTCGGGACGGGCGTGCGGTGGGTCTGCGACAAAGCCATTTTTGGGATTCCGCGCTTGAAAAATTGGCGAAAAGGACAAGAAAAGTCAGTTGGTGACAAAGCCTTTTTTGGGATTCAACCCATTATTGAGTTGCGCTATGGGCATTATATCCGCAACACGGCTTTGACTTCTAACATTGTTTCGCTTCATTTGAAAGTCAAGTTTTAGCTGTATTTTATGTAAAAATTTGATTGTCAACAACTTGGCGCAAGTTTCAAACCCTGTCCATTACCCACAAGTTTTTGAAGTTCATAAATCCGTTAGGATTTACACATTTATAGATAAAAAATACAGGAATAGGACTCCGAATCCGTTAGGATTCGCACGTTTTTTTCAAAGAAGCTGCGAACTTTCAACGTGCGAATCCTAACGGATTCGAGGAAAAACGCCTCTGTTTACTTTCTATAAACGTGCAAATCCTACGGATTTGAGAAGTCAAAAAACTTGTGGGTAATGGACAGAGTTTCAAACTTGCGTCAAGTTCCAAACTTGCGTCAAAACACACCCCCTCAGTATTTTGTCAAAAACGATTTTAAAAATCATAAACATCTCTCGTCAACAATGAAAATTCAAATTGTCGCTACTTGTCTCAGCCTTTTTATGGGCTTTTCAACATTCAGTGCCTTCAAACGCGACCCGAACAACCCGCCTGTGGGTTCGACGGGTGCGCCGAGCGAAAACGCTTCTTGCAACTATTCGGGTTGCCACACCAACGGCAATATGACGGGAACTGTCACCGTAACAGGCTTACCAGATTCCATCGTGGGGGGTCAAACCTACGCGATTACCCTCACCGTCCGCAACAACGCAGCAGGCGGACGCGGCGGTTTTCAAATGACCTGTTTGGATGCTACCAATGCGCCTGCTGGCACTTTTGTTTCTCCCAACGCGACGGTTGTTTCCATCGGTTCGGGTAATACCACCGCCACAACGGGACGTAAATACCCACGTCAAGCCAAACCTATCAATTTCGCGGCAAATGTAGCAGCATGGACGTACAATTGGACAGCTCCCGCGACCTTGCCGACTATGCCCCTTACATTTTATTACGTCGGTATGGTGGCGAACAGCGACGGCGTAGAAGGTGGCGACAACAGCATTACGGGCAAAAAATTGGTTTATAAAAAAATAACGACACCCACCGACGAGTTGGAAACGACTTTGAACGCCCACGTTTATCCAAACCCAACGAGCGATGTATTATTTGTCGAACTTGCGGACAAAACCGAAGCGAACGTCATGCTTGTTGACGTGCAAGGCAGAGCCGTTTTGAATACCGTTGTGCAGGGCAGTCAACAACCGATTAGCGTTAAGCATTTGGCGAAAGGCGTGTACTCGGTTGCCGTCGAATCGGGTGGCAAAATGATGAGTAGAAAAATTGTAATTCAATAAATTAGCTAAAATACTGAGGGGGTGTCAAAACTGCAAAAACGCCAACAGAAACTCATGGGCAACCAATTTGAAATCAGCGTGGTTGCCGACAATGCAATTTGGGCAGAAGCTCAAATTGACTGCGCCGTTGCCGAAATTGAGCGCATCGAACGGCTGTTGACGACTTTTAGCAACACCAGCCAAACTTTCCAAATCAACGAAAATGCGGGCATTGCGCCCGTGCGCGTTGATGCCGAAGTGTTTGATTTGATACAAAGAGCGATTCGGATTTCAGACCTTACACAAGGCGCGTTTGACCTCAGTTATGGCTCGATGGACAAACGTTTTTGGAATTTTGATACCCAAATGACCCAACTGCCCGACCCAGAATTGGCGAAAAAAGCCGTGCATCTTATCAATTACAAAAACATTGAATTGGATAGGGCGGCGCGTACGGTGTTCCTAAAATTGGCGGGTATGCGGATTGGTTTTGGCGGCATCGGCAAAGGCTACGCGGCGGAAAGGGCAAAACGACTCTTGCAACAAAACGGCGTAAAAAGCGGCATCATCAACGCTTCGGGCGATTTGACAACTTGGGGCAATCAACCAAGCGGCAAAGCGTGGACAATCGGCATTGCCGACCCCCTCAGTAAAATGCAGCCGTTTTCGTATCTCGACATCAGCAATCGGGCAGTAGCGACTTCGGGCAATTACGAAAAATACGTTGTTATTGGCGGCAAACGCTATTCCCATACGATTAACCCAAAGACGGGTATGCCTGTGTCGGGCATCAAAAGCGTCACGATTATCGCCCCGAACGCCGAACTTGCCGACGTGCTGACAACGCCCGTTATGGTGATGGGTGTAAGTGTCGGTTTGAGTTTGATAAACCAAATGAAACACATTGCTTGTATCATTATTGACGACGAAAACAGCTTGTTTACGTCCGAAAACATTCGAGTTTCTTAAAAAAATCATTCAAAAATGATAACTCAACTTGTCTCAAAAACGCGCTTGCTGTTCGTGGCTGCGCTGTTTTTAGCGCGTACCCTCATGGCGCAATCCGCCTCCGAATCGCCCGTTAGTTGGACGTTTGAAGCCCATCCGAAGGGCAATCAAGAATATGAATTGCGGTACAAAGCCACCATTACTGAGGGGTGGTATTTGTACTCCACAAAGATGTTTGGCGAGGAAGGCCCCGTGCCGACGACTTTTGAATATGATTCGAGTAGCCACTTTTCATTAGTGGGTAAAGTGACTGAAAGTGGTGATTTGAAAGAGAATTTTGACCCTAATTTCGGTATGAAACTCTTGAAATTTAGCCACACAGCCACCTTTTCGCAAGTCGTCAAAGTCACCAACGCGAGCCAACCCGTTAAAGGTTATTTGACTTTTATGACTTGCAACGACAAATCCTGTTTGCCGCCAAAAGATGTGGATTTTAATTTTAATCTCGACCCGACGGGCGCAAACACCCCCCTCAGTACCGCCGCCACCGAAGGCATTTTTGACTCCAAAAGGGACATCAAAAGCGACCAATTTTTAGCAACGTGCAGTTCCGATAGCGTTGAGCAGACGGACAGCGTTTTGTGGATTTTTATTTTTGGTTTTCTTGGTGGTTTGTTGGCTTTGCTCACGCCTTGCGTGTTCCCGATGATTCCTTTGACCGTTAGTTTTTTTACCAAAAATAGCGGTACGCGCGCCAAAGGTATCAGAAACGCGACGATTTATGGCTTGTCTATCATTGGCATTTATGTAGGCATTGGGATTGTTTTGACCAGTCTTTTCGGCCCGACAATTCTCAACGAAATGTCCACCGATATGTATTTCAACCTTTTGTTTTTTGTGGTTTTTATTGCCTTTGCAGGGTCATTTTTTGGCTACTACGAACTGACTTTGCCCAGTTCATGGTCAACCAAAACCGACCAAATGGCGGACGAAAAAGGCGGTTTGATTGGCATTTTTTTCATGGCTTTCACGCTGGCTTTGGTCTCGTTTTCCTGCACCGGTCCGATTATCGGGACGCTGTTGGTGCAGACCGTTCAGAACGCGCAGGACTCGGTTTTGGGCTTAATTCCGTTGAAACCTTTGGTCGGTATGGTGGCGTTTTCGTTGGCTTTGGCTTTGCCGTTTAGCTTGTTTGCAGCGTTTCCGAGTTGGCTCAAAACCCTGCCGCGTTCAGGTGCGTGGATGACGAAAGTAAAAGTGACTTTGGGCTTCGTTGAATTGGCTTTGGCGTTCAAATTCCTTTCGACTGCCGATATGGTGCGCCATTGGAATTTCTTGAAATTAGAACTCTTTTTGGCTTTGTGGATAGTGATTTTTGCAGGTTTAGCCCTCTATCATTTTGGTTTTATCCGCTTTCCTCACGATTCTAAAAATGCCAAAATCACACGCGGTTCGCAAATCGTCGGGGCATTGTCGGTGTTGTTTGTGGGCTATTTGGCAACGGGTTTTACTTACAAACCTTTGAGCCTTTTGAGTGGTCTCGCGCCGCCTGTACACTATAGTTTTTGGGGACAAGCAGAGTGTCCGCACGGCTTAAATTGTTTCCATGAGTTTGACGAAGCTGTTGCCTACGCGCAAAAGGTCAACAAGCCGCTTTTCGTGGATTTTACGGGCTATGGCTGCGTCAATTGTCGCAAAATGGAAGAAAATATTTGGGTAAAACCCGAAATTATCAATGCCTTGCGGAACGATTATGTGGTTGTTTCGCTCTACGTGGACGATAAACAGAGGCTTTTTCCCGATGACAAACAGAAATTTTTGGTGGACAAACACACGCAGGAAAAACTGCGGACGGTGGGCGCAAAGTGGTCGTCTTTTCAAGTCAATAATTTCGGTATTTCTTCACAGCCCTATTATGTTTTGATGAGTAATGACGGGAAAACTTTGCTCAATCGCCCCGTGGCTTATATGCCCGATGTGGCGACTTACAAGGCGTTTTTAGATTGTGGCAAACAGGCTTTTGAGATGAATAGCCAATCGAGCAAAACGAATACGTTGGGAAAATTGCGCTGAAAAAATAGGAATATAAGGTTTGCAAATCATCCATTTACCCCCCTCAGTAAATCGAAGATTATAGGCTCTTGGCAGAACTGCCCAAAGGCGCAAAGATTGTGAGCAAAGGCGCGTACTATTTGCAGTCGACGCTGGCAAATAGCGGGAAATAAAACTTGGATTGGGTTTGAAAATACGGCGGCGTGGCTTACGCAATAAAAACACCCCCCTCAGTATTTTCACCTTTTTTCACTTTTTTTTCACTTCCTTGTGACCTTTTAATCAAACTTTGCGTGTGGGTTAATAAAACGAAAAGCGTATCAAATACTCAACAGACATATCAATCATCGAAGGTTGCATCAAACAAAAGCGAGGCGCACAGGAATTGCTTTTTGATAACTTCTACAACTACGCCATGACCGTAGCGACGCTTTATATAGCGAGTTTTCAAGAAGCGGAAGAAGTGGTAAATGATGCTTTTGTCAAGGTTTTTACCCGCATTGCAACCCATTACTCGCCCGACCTATCTTTCAAAGGTTGGCTGCGGCGTATTGTTATCAATACGGCAATTGACCACTATCGGCGGCGCGATAAATTGGTGCAATACGATTTGGAAGAGGCAGCTTTGGTTCGAGATGAAGACTCAATCGTTGACCGCCTCACCCGCGAACAGATTTTGGAATTGGTGCAACGCCTCTCGCCTATTCGGTGTATGGTGTTCAATATGTACGTCATTGAAGGCTACAAACACGCCGAAATTGCCGAATTGCTCGGCACGACTGAGGGGGCTTGCAAGTCCGCTTTATCGCGGGCAAGAGAGGATTTGCGGCGGATGTTGAGTGAAAATATTTTTTAAAATCAGAAAATGAAGGAATATGGATGATAAGGACTTAGACAATTTTTTTGCGGATAGATTAAACCGCGACGCTTATTTTCCGAACCGCGAAGCCAACAAACAGAAAGTATTTGCCCAACTCGACGCGCTCAAAAAACCGCGTGGCGCGTGGCTCGGCAAATGGGTTTATTGGTTGCCGTTGGGTTTATTGTTACTCGGCAACGGGTGGCAAGTATGGGAAATGCGTCATTTGAAACAGGAATTGGCGGCTTTGAAGTTGCCAAACACACCCCTCAGTATGTCGCCGAATCCAGTGACTGCGCCCAACCTTTTGGCAGCCGAACAGCTTGCCGATACCATTTATCGCACAACTGTCGTGGTAAAAACCGATACCATTTACCGCAATATTTATGTCGTTGATAAAATAATACCGACCGCAACACCCATAACCACAACAGCCACACCAACTTTTTCAAACACCGAAACGGGGCGCAAAATGGAGGCGACAAGCCCCGTTTTAGACGATTTTTTAAACAATAATTCAAAAAAACAAGACAATAATATAGGCTCAACCTCTACTCAAAAAGCGAATCAAGACTTGACAAACAGCGCGGCTTTGGCATCAGACGCGCCTAAAAACGCGACGGAAAATACTAAAAACCAATTAATTCCCAACTCGAACGCCATCAAAATAGCTGAAAGCCCGCAACACCCGACTGATGTTTTGGCAAAAACAGGCGATAGTTTGACAAATGCCGCCGTTTCATTCCCTGCGGCAAACGCGGTGGCGGACACGGCTCAACAAAACCGTGCCGCCGTCACTACTGTCCGCAATGCAGACACAACTACCGCCGCCGTGCCTACCGCTAAACCCACAGAGGCTATGCCTAAAACCGACTCAATGGCAGCCGTTAAACCCCGCCGCGCTAAAACGCCCGACACTTCTGCCCTCAAATTGGCAGATATAGAATTTGAGAAAAAAGCACCCAAAATTGAACCGATTAAAAAGCCGCTTATCGAAAATTATTTCTTAGGTGTGCAGGTGGGCGCGATGAATTTTTTGCCTTTTACCCCAAAATTGACCCCCTCAGTAAGTATTGGTTTGGAAGCAGGAATTGCCTTCAACAGTCGTTGGCGGCTGAACGTAACCACGGCTTTTTCAAGTTTCAAGTTTGAAACTGCCGAAGCACCCGCTTTTTTGCACCTGCCAGAACGCCCCGAAGCACCCGCACCCGACTATGAATTTAGATATGTTCAAGGGACACAGCTCAGCCGCTTGTTGACGGCTTCGGTGCAGTACGTTTTGAGTCCACAACGCCGCGTCCGCACGGTGTTGAGTGCCACTTACAGCAGTCGGATTATTCCAACGGGCGCAGTCCAATTTGAATTTAAGAAAATGTCGGTTGGCGATGAACGCTATATCACCCGCACGACTGACAAACGGATTGAGCAATTGCTCGGCGGCGGTGTGGGTATTGAGTCCGATGTGTCGCGGCGGTGGATGGTGCAGTTGCGGACAGATTTTTTGTATGATATAAAAGATGCTTCCGTGCTTGGGGTACTGAGGGGGGGACTGGTTTATAGATTTTAGAGGTGGACAACTTGACGCAAGTTTGGAACTTGCGTCAAGTTTGCCCTTTCGTTTTTTTTACAAATAGGTATTCGTAAAAGCTTTCAAAAGCCGTGTTTTAAAATCGGCTAACAGCGATTGTACATCGCCACACACGCAGGTTTTTACCGCTATTCAAACTTGGTTCAGCCATTTTTTAAAAAAAAACATAATCAGATTGGCAGCCTACGGGCGGTTCAATCTAGCCCTTTTTATGTCTGTCTCATAATTCTTTAAATGTTTAAAACCGTAAAAGTTATGAAATTAACTTATTATTTTTTCATTCTAATGGCCGCGTCTTCGCTGTTTCTATCCCACCGCTACGACACGGTGGACGAAAACGGGCGGGCAGGTTCGACGGGTTCACCGGGCGAGACTTCTTGCGCGAACTCAACATCGAACTTGGTGCATACAAGGGTCAAAACGCAACAATTCAGATTTTCGCAGATTGTATCACCCTAAAAAAGGTTTAGCACAATTTCAATAAAGCAACAATAAACAAACTGCAAAATCATAAAACTAAGCTATCAAACGCAACTTGGCGCAAGTCAACAACTTGCGCCAAGTGAGCATTAAATTGGCAATAATCGTTTACTTCACGACATTACCCGCTTCGTCGAACAAGATTTCCGACTTTTTCGCGCCCGTTTTTAAATCCGCTTCGTAGTGCGTACCTTTATCAGCCGTCTCAATTTTTGCCGCGCCGACCACTTTGGCTTTTGGGTATTTAGCCGCAATCGCTTGCGTTACTGCCGTGGGCAATTCGGCTACCTTAATTTCGGTTTCAGTTTCGCGCCAAATGCCGTCGGCGGTGAAATTAGCGGACATTTTCACGCCGTTTTCTTTAAATTCGGCTTCGTATTCGCCGTTGCGCTCACGGTCAAATTCGACTTTTTTCACCTGCGGAAAACGCTGTTTGAACGCCGTTTTGACGGCTTCGGGAACGGCGGTTTTAGCTTTCGGCGTTTTCGCCTTTTTTGCCGTTTGTTCAGTCTGTTCTGCTTGCTCTTTGGCAGCGTGACCTTTGCCTTGCGCGTGTTTTTCCACCTTATTATTAACGGTAGATGCTGCATTTTGCGCCGAAATCAAGGCGATACTGAGGGGGAGCATAAATGCTACGGATAACAAAATCTTTTTCATTGTAAAATCAAATTTAAGCACGTTGCCGTGCGGTTTAAAAAATTATGGTGCAAAGGTAAAAGACGATTCTGAAGCGATTTTGAAGTAGATTTTTCCATCCCGAAAAACTTTGTGCAAGTTTATAGAGTCGAGCGTTAATAGGTTACAGTTGAGGTGCGCTAACATTTACGAAATCTTATAGATTTCGTAAATGTTTTATCAACTTCAGTTTTTCTTCAAAATCAAACTCGACTTTTGCGCTATGAAAATTTTATTGATAGAAGACGAACCCGAACTTCGTAGCACCGTTGCCGCCTATCTTCATACTGAGGGGTACATCGTGGAGACTGCCGCGAGCCTTGCCGAAGCGGAAGAAAAAAGCTACGTCTATGCCTACGATTGTCTGCTTGTGGACATTGGTTTGCCCGATGGCAGTGGTTTAGACGTGATTCGAGACCTCAAAAAACGCCGCGTGGAGACGGGTGTTATCATCATTTCCGCAAAGGACGCGCTCGACGACCGCATCAAAGGGCTTGAATTGGGCGCAGACGATTATTTGCCCAAGCCTTTTCACCTCGCCGAACTCAACGCAAGGGTGAAAGCCTTGTTGCGGCGGCGTAAATTCGCGGGACATAATGAATTGATTTTCAATGAGTTGAAAATAGATACCGATACTAGGCAAGTGTTGGTAAACGGCAACGAAGTGATTTGTACCAAAAAGGAATATGATTTGTTGCTCTATTTTTTGAGCAATAAAAACCGTATTTTGACCAAAGAATCCGTCGTCGAACACGCGTGGGGCGATGCGATTGACCAAGCCGACAACTACGATTTTATTTACACGCACGTCAAAAATTTACGTAAAAAACTGATCGATAAAGGCTGCGGCGATTACCTCAAATCGGTCTATGGCGTGGGCTATAAATGGACAGACAGATGAAACTTCTTACCAAAACAAACCGACTGTATGCTTTGCAATCGGCGGCTATTTTTGTGGTGGGCGCGGTGCTTTTTTACATCGGTATTCGGCAACTTATCACCCGTCAAGCCGATGAAAATTTACGGGTAATCAACGCCGAAATTCGGCAATTTGTAGGAAAAAACGACAGTTTACCTTCGTTTTTCTCGACAAGAGACTTCGTTTTTGAGGTGCAGACGCTGCCTGTCAACACCCCTCAGTATCAAACCCTCCGCGACACCTTTATCGGCAATCCGAGCGAATCGGGTGAGTTAGAACCTTACCGACAATTGGCTTTTACGCTCGGCGTGAAAGGGCAACTTTATGAGGTTAAACTGAACGAATCGAGCCTTGAGGATGAAGATTTAATTGGCGTGGCGGCGGGTTCAGCCGTTGTCTTGTGGGCCATTTTGTTGGTGTTGACTTTTTGGACAAATCAACGTTTGGCGCAAACAGTATGGTCGCCTTTTAACGATACTTTGTTGAAAATCAACCGTTTACAACTTACAGAAACGGATTCTTTAAGTTTTGCGCCCACGACAATTGATGAATTTAACAACCTCAATCGGCACCTAAAACGCATGACCGACCGCCTAAGATTGGACTACCAAACGCTCAAAGAATTTACGGACAATGCCTCGCACGAGCTGCAAACGCCCCTTGCTTTGCTGCAAAATCGGCTCGACAATCTTCTGCAAAATTCCGATTTACCCGCCGTTGCCGTTGATGACATTGCGGCTTCGCTTCGGGTTGTGGGGCGTTTGTCGCGGCTATCGAAAACCTTGTTGTTGATGACTAAAATTGACAATCAACAGTTTCAGAAAACCGAAAAAATAGACTTAGCGCACCTCATAAACGAACGTTTGGATTTACTCGCCCCCATTATTGAGAAAAAACAATTGACCGTCACGACCGAGTTATCAAAAACCGACCCCCTCAGTATTCACCCCGTTTTAGCCGAAATTTTAGTCTCCAATCTCTTGTCAAACGCCATTCGACACAATATTTTGAAAGGTCAAATCCACATAAAACTAACTGATAATCAATTAGTTGTGAGCAATACGGGCAAATCGACTGCCTTAGACGCCGAGCAAATTTTTAAACGCTTCAAAAAGGGCGTAGATACTGAGGGGGTCGGTTTGGGCCTGTCATTAGTGGAGCGCATCGGGCAACAATACGGTTTTGGCATCGGCTATCGGTTTGAGGCAAACGCGCATCGGTTTTCGGTGGATTTCAAAACGGCGGCGACTTGACGTAAACAACAATAAACAACTTGACGCAAATTAGAAATTTGCGTCAAGTTTTAACACCTATTCATCATGCAAAATTGGACGCTTTACGCGCTTATCTCCATGCTTTTTGCGGGCATTACGTCCGTTATCGCCAAATTTGGCTTAAAAGATTTGCCTTCTGATGTGGGTTTAGCCATTCGGACGCTGTTTGTAACGGTGTTCGTACTTGCCAATGCCTTTATTTTCAATGAAGTGAAAATGTGGCAGCAAGCAACGCCAAAAGCCATTCTATTTCTCGCAATTTCAGCTTTGACGACCTCGCTTTCATGGATTTTTTACTACAAAGCCATCAAAATTGGTGATGTGAGTTATGTAGCCAGTATTGACAAAGCGAGCATTGTTATCACACTTTTGTTATCATTTTGGGTTTTAAAAGAGCCTGTTACGCCTAAAATCTTACTGGGTGGTAGTTTGATTTTGGCGGGTATGCTTGTTTTGGTGTGGAAGTGATTTTTTAGTTTGTTTTCAATGTTGTAAGCTCCTAAAATCTCGACTCAAAAACATGTACATATTGCCATTAATCATCATTTAACAATTGTATTAACTGATTATTTAAAATGAAAATATCACAATTAATTATCGCGTTGTTGTTCCTAAATTCAGCCCATTTATTGGGGCAAAATGATGTTAGTTTAAAAATTACAGACGAAAAAAATGGTGAGCCGCTTGTGGGCGTTGCCGTCGTGCAAGTCGGCACAACAAAAGGCGGCGTTACCGACCTCGACGGCGGCTTGATACTGAGGGGTCTCTCAAATGGGGCAATGTCGTTGGCTTATTCCTTCGTGGGCTACAAATCGGACACTTTGACGCTCTCGTTACCGCTTACTGATGTATCGAAAAATTTTAATTTGAAAATGACGCCCGAAGCCACCGATTTAGACGAAGCGGTCGTCACGTCAACGCGGACAAATGCCCGTATCGAGGACCAGCCGACAAAGGTGGAAGTCTTGGGTTTGGAAGAATTGACGGAAGAAAACGGGATAAAACCGTCAAATATCGGCAGTCTTTTGGGCGATTTGTCGGTCATTCATATTCAACAAACGTCGGCGGTGAGTGGTGGTTCAGTCGTGCGGATGCAAGGCTTGGATGGCAAATACACGCAGTTGCTGCGCGACGGTTTGCCGTTGTACGATGGCTTTTCGGGCGGCTTGGGTATTTTGCAAATCCCGCCCTTGGATTTAAAACAAGTTGAAATCATAAAAGGCTCTGTGTCAACGCTTTACGGCGGCGGCGCGATTAGTGGTCTAATAAATTTGGTGTCAAAAACTCCGACTGATAAACCCGAAGCGACGCTAACTTTGAACCAAAGCACGTTGAAAGAATCGAATATCAATACCTATTTATCAAAGAAATGGGGACAGTTTGGCGTTACTTTTTTTGGTGGTACAACCTTCCAACAAGCCGTTGACGTGAACGGTGACGGCTTTTCGGATGTGCCAAAAGTGCGGGGTTTGCTCTTGCATCCGCGTTTGTTTTGGTCGAACGAAAAAACGAAAATCAATGCGGGTTGGTCAGGCACTTTTGAGCAAAGAGACGGCGGAGACATCGATATACTGAGGGGGTCGGCGGCAAGTGCGTCGCATCAATTTTTTGAAAAAAATGCGACGCAACGCAACACATTTAACGGTCATTTCGCCCATGATGTGTCAAAAACCTTCTCTATTGCCGCTAAATCGGCGGTGAGTTTGTTGGACAGAACGACGGATTTTTCGGCGGCTTCGCCCTTCAAAGGCAAGTTTTCGACGAGTTATTCTGAATTGTCTTTTTTGAATACGACGACTAAAAACGATTTAGTTGGCGGTCTTAATTTTATCACACAATCCTTTGTCAATCAATCAGTTAGCGGTGATTTTAATTATCAAACCTACGGCGCATTTGTTCAAAACACGTGGAAACCAAACCCGCGTTGGATTGTCGAAGGCGGTTTTAGAGCCGATAAAACGAATAATTTTGGCGTGTTTTATTTGCCGCGTTTGTCCGTTTTATTCAAACCCGCCCACGATTGGTCTCTCCGAGTCGGCGGCGGCAGTGGCTACCGAACACCCGACGTTTTTAGCGACGCAAACGGCAATTTGAGCGTTGACAACCGCGCAAAAGCTGAAAAATCAACGGGTTTAAACTTTGATGGCAATTGGCACACACTCCTATTCGATAAGGTTAGTTTGACGATTAATCAAGCGTTTTACTACGTCAAAATTGATAAACCAATTGTTAAAGATTTGGATTTTTTAGCCAATTCCAACGGTTCAGTTCAGACTTTGGGAACAGATACTTACGTTCGATTTGCTTACAACGCTGTCGAATTATATTTGGGATATAACCATACGTTGGCGCAAAACTTTGACAATAACAACGCATCAACTTATCTCAAATACAGTCCACAAGACAAATTCGCCATGACTTTGGCTTACGATATTGAAGGCAAATGGCGTTTTGGCGTCGAAAACGCGTGGGTCGGCAATCAATACAAATCGGACGGCACGAAGGCGCAAAATTATTGGTTTTTTGCGGGTATGATTGAGCGCAAATTCAAGCGTTTTGCCTTGGTTTTGAATGGTGAAAACCTCGCCGATTTTCGACAAAGCCGCTTAGAACCCTTGTACGATGGGACTAAAACAAACCCCGCTTTTAGGGCTTTGTGGGCGCCGATTGACGGGCGTGTGGTGAATATGTCGTTGAAAATCAATTTGTTATAAAAAAATACTGAGGGGGTCACTCAAAACGGGAAACCCGCCGAAAAATACCCCCGCCAAAGGTCATTGCTTTGCTCAAAACCAAGCACAAAAGGTCCAATCGGCGACTGATAACTCAACCGAACACCATAACCAAACCAATGCAAATCGGCGCGTTGCCAACCGCTAAAAGGACGAAAACCGAGTGGATTAGCGAAGCCAAAAGACAGCGAAGGCGTCAAAAACAAATGGCGAAGCGGCGTGTATTGAATGGCTAAATTGAAAGTGGTGACGTTGGAAAAAGTAGCTATTTCTCCTGGATACAAACCCGTGAAATTGAGTTGATTCGGGGCTTCGCGCAACCGTGTCCCGCCGACGGAAAGACGGTTGTTGAGAAAAACGTAGCGAGACGAACCAACTACCGTATCCGTCGGAAAATACAAACTATCACGCCCTTTTGCATCCCAAAGTCCGCCCCAATTTGCACCCATAATCAACGAAAGATGCGGCGAAATCGGTAACACGGATTGATGACGGAACAAAAAACGCCCCACTTGCGACGGGACAAAATCGGTCGCTTTTGGGGCAATCAGCAACCGCAAAGCCACTGAATCGGTCGCCCCTTCGAGTCCTAAAATGTCGAGTTCGAGGCGATTTTGAAACCGCCAACTAACGTCAAATTGCGTGAGGCTGCCTTTCGTCGGAAAATAAACGTTGTTGAAAGTATTGCGCGTCCAATTGAGATTAAGGCTGTTGGAAACGTGGTTGTAGGCGTAAATTGGCACGTCGTCAAAAAGGAGACGAAGGGCGCGGTTGCGGCGCAAAAGATGGTGTTCGCGTTGAAAACTAAGGAAAAAACCGCTATTTACGCTGCTCGAATAGCCCAAGCCCGTGCCGTAATCGTAGCGTTCGGCATTGTAATTCTGAAAATCCTCGTATTGACCAATAACCTCTTTGCCCGTTTGATTTTCGTAGTTAAAAAAGGTTTTTGACCAAAATCTAAAATTTTTATCTACATAAAATTGGTAGTTGGCGCGTCCTTTCAAGCGTTCGGCAGCCGCCAAAGTTGCCACAAAACGACTATTTGGCAAGCCTAAATGCCGATTGGTGTAGTTTACAATCACACCGACGCTGCTGTAACTATCGTAGTGTAAACCCACTTTGAGGTGGTCAGGGTCGTCATTTTTGAGATGCACACGGAGGCGGGTGCTGTCGAAAGCCAAATAGACATTTTCAAAAAAACGACTGCCATAAAGTCGGTTAGTTGCTTGTCGAATTTGGTTTGCCGTGTAAATACTGTCCACTTTTAGTCCCAAACGAGCCTCCGCAAACTTTTGTACTGAGGGGGGTATATTTTGGTCGGTCGTGGTCAAAAAATCAATTTTATCTATCGGCAACTGCGGGTCGGCGGGGTGTTGTGGTTTTGCGGCGGTCGGGTGTCGGTGCTGTTCATCGGCAAGGCGTTGGAGTTCAGGCAGCATTTTACGGGCTTCAATTTCGCCGATGCGGATAATATCGGCGTAATTAGCAAAATCGGTTGGCGAATATTTTTTAAGGGCGTCGTTGTGGTTAACGACGAGCGTTGCCCGTTTCATTTGCGCCGTTGCTTCTTTGACCGAACTAAAAGCGTAAGTTTGAGCGATGAGTTTGGCGGGGCTTGATATTTCACTTTTGTCATAAACCCGAAAAACCCGTGTAGCTGCCAATTACTTGCGTCGCGCCCATGTCGAGGGCTTCATCAACGGCAAAATTTTTATCTAAACCACCGTCCACGAGCAAATATCCGTTGCAAAATAAGGGCGTAAACACCACAGGAATCGCCATTGATGCCCGCATAGCTACCGCTAAACTGCCCGAATCTAAGCGTACCGAGCCGCCGTTGAGAATGTCCGAACCCATGAGCCGCAAAGGAATTGGCAGCTTTGAAAAACGTGAAATGTGGCGAACATTGTGGGTATAATAGTTGAAAAGTGCCAAAACGTACTGCCCTTCGATGAACGCACGCGGCGCGGTAGGTCGCCAACCTGTCATCGGCAATTCAAGCGTATAGCGACCAAATTCGTCTTTTTCCTCAAAAGCCACTTCGTTGAGAGGCGGCGCGTTAGAGAGCATCCGCGACCAATCAATGTCATTTAGGGCGATGCGTTTGATGTCGTCACCCGAATAACCCACCGCGTACATCGCTCCGACGATGCTGCCCATGCTCGTTGCCGAAATGCAATCAATCCGAATGTCGAGCGAATCAATCATCCGCAAAACGCCAATGTGCGCCAAGCCTTTTACGCCGCCGCCATTAAGGGTTAATCCCATTTTGGGGGTCTTCATGCTTGGAATTGTTATGTTTTGAGCAAACGCGGTGCTTAAACAGAGCGTTAAAAGTAGATTGAGGAGTTGTATTTTCCGTTGTATTTTTCGTTGCATATTAGCGAGTAGTTGATTATTGATTACGGAATTATTGGCTTTATGTCGCAAGGTAGTAAAGGGTGTCTTATTGCGGCGTAGCTGCAAAATCTTGGTAACACGACTCGATAGCCCAATTTCCTTTGCGGTGTAACCGCTAAACGCGCTGTTTTGCGGTTACACCGCATAGTAAAACTCATGCTCAAAGTTAGTATTACCGAGATTTTGCAGCTACGCCGCAATAAGATACCCCCTCAGTAAAAAAGTAAATTTAACACCTTCGCGCTATTTTATAAGCTCGTTTTTAGACATTGCTTTTAGGCGTTTTTTTAAGTTGAAAAATTGAAATCGCAATTAAAATAACCAAGATAACAAAGAGGACTAAAGACGAACCGACCGTGCCGAAATTTAAGCCGCCTTTTTCTTTTGTTTTGGTCAATAAGTCGCCAAGCGTTGCGCCGAAAGGTCTTGTGAGAACAAAAGCCAACCAAAATAAAGCGATACGCGATATTTTGGTGAAATAATAAGCCACAATAATCAAAGCCAAAAGGCTACCAATGAGTAACGCACCGCCTTCAAAACCTAATCCCGAACTGTCCGCTAAAAAATCGCCTAAGGCTGTGCCGAGTGTATTGGAAAATAAAATAGCTGTCCAATAAAAAATCTCCCCGCGAAAGGATTTGATGTCGGTGACGGACAATGATTTTTCGGTTTTTTTCCAAATAATTAAAGTGATTATGAGCAATGCGGATAAAATTATTGAGCCTGTTGCATAGCCTAAACCCAAAGTTCTGTCCATAAAATCGGACATTGTTGTGCCTGCGGTACTCGTTGCGAGAATGACCGACCAATAAATAAGCGGGTTAAAAGTCTTTGACAACAGTTGACCACTAAGCGTTGCGATGAAAAAAGCCAACAGTAAAATTGAACTCAAGGCGTAACCAATGTTTAACGTCATGGACAATAAATCGCCCGCCGTTTCGCCAAGTGTGGTGGCGCAAATTTTCATTATCCAAAAGGAAATTGTAAGAATTGGTAGTTTATTCATAGATTTTAAAATTTAGTTTGATGATTTTTTAAAAAATTCAAAGTGTAGATACCCCCTCAGTATTTTTACTAAAAAATTGATTTTCAATGAGTTAGAATGAGTTATAACTTGACGCGGGTTTTGAACCCGCGTCAAGTTATCTGCTAAATCATTTTGTCTAAGCACTTAATGCTTATTTATTTCAAAAAGGCAATTTTTGAAATCGGATGAATTTCCCAACTCGTTGCGGGTTGAAACCCTGCGGGACCAATTTGCCCGGGTTTGTGGTCAACATCAAAAAAAACACTGCCTTCAATTTGAATTTTAATTGGATTTGCCGCAAACAACACGTAACTGCTGCTGCATAGATTGACAAATTGTTGTTCAAAAGCCTTGCGAACGGCGGCTATTTGCTTGTTTGAAGCTGCCAATCCCGATACTTCGACATTGAAAAAGGTCGCTTTTTTGGGATTTTTGTTGTCGCCGATGATAACGTGATAATCGTTATCACTTTCTTTTTTTAAAGCAAAAAGATACGTATCTTTCACAAGTCGAACATAACGGTTCTCTTCTGCAATACGCGCACTGCGGCTCGTAAGTTTTGACCGCACGACGGCATCTTTGGCTAATCCGTTTATGAGTGCCGATACGGTCGCAAAATCTTCGGTTGTGGCTTTGACAACGGAGGTTTTCGCCCCTTTTCGCGCTTGACCCGCAAAGGTGCTGTCTGCACAATTGATGGTTACTGCGTTTTCTGTAACCACCTCAAAAGGGTCGTTGACAAATTTTACTTTGTACAACGCGCCTTGAGGCGTTTTATATATCGCCTCTTTTGAAGCGGGATTACTCAAATCAGTCAAGGTGTCAAGCCGTATTTTTTGTGAAAAAACGGATTGACTGCTGCAAAGTACCGTAAATATCAATGCGTATTTTACGGCGTTGAAAAAGAATTTAGTTGTCATTACATCATTTTTTAAAGAGTGAAATATATAGAATCATGATTTTATTGTGAAACACATAGAGACATAAGGAATGTTGGAAAAATAAAAGCGCGTTTTACGGGCTGTTTCTCGCTGCGCTCGAAAGACGCCCTTCCAAGGGTTTTTTAAGGAGGCAGCTTGTTTTTTGAAAGGAAATCGTAGATTTCCTTTCAAAAAACAAGCTGCCTCCGATAGATTTTCTTCCCGCACGCCTTTTTCGCGCAGCGAAAAACAGTGCGTATCAAATCACGTTTTTATTTATTTTACGTTCCTTACGTTATTCAGGAAACACAAACCTAACGGGCGGACTTCTCACCAAAGCACCAAAATAGCCAATCGCCGTCTCACCAAATTGCCCCGATTTGACAAAAATGGGTTCGACAAACGGATTAAGTTGCGCTAATTTTTGACGGTCGAGATTGTTAAAAAAATCATACGTGGCTTTGTCAATCGTTTGGATACGAACTGCCCCGACTAAATCTTTTCGATGTGAAAAAGCGGGTTCAATGACCAGTTTGTTCTGCTGCCCACCGAGGTCTGTACCGTCATAAACGGAGCGACCGATTTCTAAAACATTTAGGATTTTATTGCCAATACACACTTTATTCAAAGCACTACTCGCATATTTTTGGCTCGAATCCACTTGCCGCCGCATTTCGTAACGGTAGTAATTCGACCGCCCCGCCAAACCATTGAAATAGACAATAACGCCTTCGTGTTCGCCGTATAAATCGTTAAATGCGGTCGTATAACCAACGCTGTCAACCTTGACGGGTTGCGGCGTCGTAGCCGTTGTTGCGTTGAATGTTTGCCCATTCCAAACAATTTTAAGGCTGTACGTTTTATTGGCTTTCGTTAGACTTTTACCCCGATAAAAATATTCGTACTCG
This sequence comes from Saprospiraceae bacterium, assembly GCA_043720935.1. Classification (GTDB taxonomy): domain Bacteria; phylum Bacteroidota; class Bacteroidia; order Chitinophagales; family Saprospiraceae; genus JAAFJT01. Next base: position 3,468 of record JAYSRS010000377.1, on the reverse strand, counting down.
CATTTCAAACCGTTGTAAACACTGTCAGGTGCAAGGCGGTCTGTGCCGTCGGTGCTGTTGATTTCGACGGTGGCATTGCGAACAAACAATTGACTTGCGGTAATGGCGGGGTCAAAAAAGGGCACTGTTCGGTAGAGGTACAAAACGGGCGTTGAATCGGGCTCAAGGGCACATTGAATGTTTAGTTTGTTGGTGTAAGCGACGGGCGCAATGCTGATTGTTTTTTCGCAAGCGGCGAAAAAAATAATAGAAATAATTAAGAATAAGCTATTTTTCATCGTTGATTGATTGTTAAATGACGCAACACGTTTAAAATTTAAAATTAAATGCCACACTTGGAATAATAGGCAGCAAAGACACTTGCCTTGCTTCGGGTACTTTTGTAATTGGGTCGGTTGCCAAATAAACGAAATATGGATTCAAGCGGCTGTACAAATTATAAGCTCCAAAAACCCATTCAGATTCGTATTTTCTGCCAAATATCTTGCGCTCTTTTTTGTACGAAGCACTCACATCGAGCCGATGATAATTGTTCAAACGGGCGTTGTTGCGGGTTGTGTAATCGTAATAAACGCCATCGTACAACGAGCCGTCTTGAAAAACGGGAACACGTCCTGCGGGTAAAGTAAAGGCACTGCCCGTTGTGAAAACGAAGTCTGCCGAGAGTGTCCAACGGGGTGTGAGGTCGTAAGTCGCGGCAATAGCGAGGTTGTGGCGGCGGTCGTAAGTAAAAGGAAACGGGCTGCCGTTGTTGAGTGCGGCAAAGGTTTGAGTCGTTTTTGATAAGGTGTAACTCGTCCAACCTGTGAGTTTGCCAAAGTTTTTCTTTACAAAAAATTCTAATCCGTAAGACGTTCCATTTCCGAAAGTTAGGACGCTTTCGAGGTCGGTTGCCAAAATGACTTGCGTGCCTTCTTTGAACAAAACTTGGTTTTTCATGTCCTTGTAATAGCCTTCAATGCTTGCCTCAATGCCGTTATCTTGAAAATTTTTGAAGACGCCGAGCGCAAATTGCGTACTCGTTTGCGGCTTGACGAGCGCACTTGACGAAATCCAAATATCGGTCGGCAGCGACGCGGTACTGCTTGGAACGAGGTGTAAAAACTGATTCATTTGGGTAAAAGAAGCCTTTACCGAAGTCATTTTGTCAAGTGAATATTTAGCCGTGACGCGGGGTTCAACGAAAGTGTAAGATTTTGTCGTGGTAAAAAAAGTTGGAACGCGCAAACCGACGTTTATACTGAGGGGGTCGCTAATTTTCCATTCGTCGCTAAAATAAGCGGCAAATTCGTTGGAATAACGGCGTGGAATACTGTCGCGGTTGACGGTTGTGCGGTTGCCGCTTTTCGGAATTTTGGCGGAAGCCGACGCGGGATAGAGGGTGTGATAGGTATAATTCACGCCAAATTTAATTTCGTGCTGTGGATTTGGGATAAAAGTTACGTCCGTTTTTGCCGCCACATCGTTTATCGCTGTGTACAACAAGGCGTAATATTGCCCTTGCGTTGACCCTAAACCAAGGTGATAATCGTTGAAAACGACCGATGTATTCATAAATAATTTGTTGCCAAAGAGGTGATTCCAACGAAACGTACCTGCCGTGTTGCCAAAATCAATACCATAGTTCAAGCTGTTCGCGCCCGTGTAAGCGGCATTGTCTTTACCGTTGAAAATACTCAAAAATAAGTGGTCTTTTTTGCCGATTTCATAGTTCAATTTGGCGTTTACATCGTACAAATAATACGTTGTGCCTTGTTGTGCGGCGGGTGTAAAGGGTTTTAAAAGTAGGTCAATATAACTCCGTCGAGCCGAAATAATGAACGATGATTTTTCTTTTTGAAGCGGGCCTTGCAGCGTTATATTAGCGGATAGCAAACCAATACCCCCCTCAGTATGAAAGTGCTTTTTGTCGCCATCTTTCATCTGAATATCCAAAATCGAGCTTAATCTACCCCCAAATTGGGCGGGAAAACCGCCTTTTATCAACTTCACATTATTAATAGCGTTGACATTAAACGTGCTGAACAAACCGAATAAATGGTTCGGATTATAGACCGTTGCCTCGTCCAATAAAACCAAATTTTGGTCGAGATTGCCGCCGCGCACAAAATAGCCCGTTGTTCCCTCCTGCCCCGCTTGAACACCGGGCAACAATTGAATAATTTTTAAAATATCGCGTTCACCACCAATGACGGGCAGCGTGTTGATTGACCGCATCGGCACGTCAATAACGCCCATTTTGGCGCGTTGCACATTGTCGTCGTTGCGCGTTGCTTGCACCACGACTTCGCCTAATTCGGCGGCATTATCGTTCAAATCAACATCAACACGGGTGTTTATTTTAGTGGAAATTTTTTTTGCTTGCGCCTGATATCCGACAAAAGAAATGACCAAACCAATCGTATCCGCTAACGGAACGGTGAGGGAATAATAGCCATATTCGTTGGTCGTCGTGCCGAGTTTGTGGTTGGTTTCAAAAATGGTCGCTCCAATCAGCGATTCTGCATTTTTGGCATCGCGGACATAGCCGCTTAATGTGATATTTTGGGCAAAAACTGCCGTTGACATCAGTAGAAATACGCCAATTTTTAGGAGTTTAATGCGTGACATTTAGAAAGGTAATTTTATGATATGAATGATGCGATAGATGAAAAAGTAATGAAAAACGTCCGTTTTGAGCAAAAATACTGAGGGGGTGCTAAAATCAAAAAAAGGTCGTTTTCTATGCGAAAACGACCAATAACTCACCTAAAATCAAGCGTTTTCAATACGCTGTATGCAAAGTAAACCAACTGTATTTTATCCATTAATTGGTCAAAAAGACGAGCAAGTAAACAGACAATTATGTCGTTTATGTCGCTCAAATATTAGCTTAAAGGCTTCCATCAACGTTGTTTTTTTAAACTAAAAAAATGCGCCTCCTCGCTCTATTCTCAATAACTCGGAGGCGCGGACAAATTTTAGAAAAGCAAACCGATTAAAGAATTAACGTTTCTCACGTAAGAAAACCCAAGTGGCACTGAAAAGCAAAGTCTTTTTGAGCGACCCATTTCTAATTTTTACTTCGTAGGTCGTTACGCCATTTTCCACGTCGCGCTCGGCTTCTTGAATGGTATAGCCAACGTAATTCGTTGAAATATAAGTCAACGCCGCTTGCGGAATAGCACTTACAAGAACATTACCGCCGCCGCCGTTATTGCCGCCGCTTCCCTTCACTTTATCGCTAATCAATTGACCCGTAGCGGAGTACGTAAGTTCGCGGGTAATTGTGCCGTTTGTAACCGTCACTTCGTAAGTCGTTACGCCGTTTTTCACTTCGCGCTCGGCTTTCACAATCGTGTAACCGACGTAAAAACGGGCTACCGAATCCTTAATTTGTAGTTATTAAAATGCTCCTAATCTGTTGATACTCAACTTTATATGTTGAGTATTTTCTGCAAAAGGTCATCCATTTGTTTTTCTTTAACG
>JAYSRS010000376.1:0-4268 GCA_043720935.1 Saprospiraceae bacterium | reverse complement strand
TTGGTTTTGGTGGCATGCTGTTGGCCTTTTTAATTGGCGTTCCGTTGGGTTTGATGACAGGTTTTTGGGGTGATAGGCGTTTAGAAATGCCGATTTTGAGCGCAATACTGAGGGGGGTACTTTTTTTTATGTTGATTTTCTACACGCTCGTTTTTCTAAATTTGAACAACTCGGCGTTTCAGATTTTGCTCAAATTAATCGGAATAGTTGTTTGTTTTGAATTGATAATCAAAGGTTTAGCACTTTTTTTCAATAAATTAAACGTATTAAATCGCCCTGTCGTTATTCCTTTCGATTTAATTCTCATGCGCTTTGTGGAAGTGGTGCAAGCCGTTCCGATGATTCTCTGGATTTTAGGCGCGTTAACGATTATCGGCGTGCATCAACTGACCGTCAGCACCTTGATTTTATTGATTGGTTTGACGAGTTGGATTACTTTCGCAAGGCTCGTGCGCGGCGAAATGCTGCGGATTCGCTCACTTGAATACATGGAAGCGGCGGCGGTTTTAGGCGCGTCCGAAGGACGGCAAATGCTCAAACACGCCCTGCCGAACGTCCTCACCCCTGCCCTAGTCGCCTTGTCTTTCGGCATCGCCAACGCAATTTTGTTGGAAGCCTTATTGTCCTTCATCGGCCTCGGTTTACCTACCGAAACAGTGACTTGGGGAACACTTTTGCAAGAAGCGCGGTCGCATTTTGATTGTTGGTGGCTCGCCGTTTTCCCGGGAATGGCCATTTTTTTTACTGTTTATACGTTCAATCGCCTAGGAGAAATGCTGTCAGATAATTGACTTGATGGCACACTGATTGGACTAATTTAACAGATTTGCACTGATTTTTCTTTGATTTTTAACCGTTTTAACCGCTTTAATCTTTTAAATCAGTATGCCTCACGTATCTTTGCGTTTCAAAATAAATAGGAACAGGAAAAACAGTGCAAATCTGTTAAATCAGTCCAATCCGCGTTCCATCCAATTCATACAATGGTAAAAATAGGTAATGTAGAAATAGGCGATTTTCCGCTTTTATTGGCTCCGATGGAAGACGTCAGTGACCCGCCGTTTCGGGCTTTATGCAAGCAGCAAGGTGCGGACATGATGTACACGGAGTTTATTTCAAGTGATGGACTGATTCACGAAGCTGAAAAAAGTCTTAAAAAACTTGATATTTTCGACTACGAAAGGCCGATTGGCATCCAATATTTTGGCGGTCAATTGGAGTCTATGATACGGGCCGCGGCGATGGTGGAGGCGGCAAATCCCGACGTGATTGACATCAACTACGGTTGTCCCGTGGCAAAAGTGGCGTGTAAAATGGCGGGTGCGGGTTTGTTGCAAGACATTCCGAAGATGATAGAATTGACGGCGGCGGTTGTCCGTTCGACGAATAAACCCGTGACCGTGAAAACGCGTTTGGGTTGGAGTACCGAAACGATTAACATTGTTGACGTGGCAGAACGCTTGCAAGACGTTGGTATTCAAGCACTTACGATTCACGGGCGGACGCGGCAGCAAATGTACAAAGGCGAAGCCGATTGGTCATGGATTGCGAAAGTGAAAAACAATCCGCGTATGCACATCCCGATTTTCGGCAATGGCGACATTGATTCTCCCCAAAAAGCCTTGGAATACCGCAACCGCTACGGCATTGACGGCATTATGATTGGCCGTGCCGCGATTGGTTATCCGTGGATTTTTAAGGAAATTAAGCATTATTTCAAGACGGGCGAGATTTTGGAGGCTCCCTCAGTATCCGAACGCATTGACGCCGTCCGCGAGCATTTGCGCCGTGCAATTGAGTGGAAAGGCGAAAAATTAGGAATTTGGGAAACGCGGCAACATTACACCAATTATTTTAGAGGACTGCCGCACGTCAAGCCGTTCAGAATGCAACTCGTTACGACAAATGACGCCCCCTCAGTATTTGCAATTTTGGATGAGATGGAAACGCATTATTTGAATGTTGAAGAATTAGTTATGGCTTAAATTAAAGCATTAAATCCATTATTAAAAGCCAATTAAGCAGGATTGTTTAATTGGCTTTTTTAATCAATAAACATGAAACGGTTTAATATACGCCACAAGCCCCGCAACATCCGATTCATTCAAGCTCGGAAAAGCCGTACATTGAGCAGGTGCATATTCTTTACGCAATAACCGATAAGCATGCGTCATGCGCTTTTGAGGATATTTAGCGGGGTTTTTCAAAAAAATAAGCAATTCTTCTTCATCGTTTAAATATTGTTGCCAATACATTAAAGGCGGCCCAGTTAGCTTGTCTCTCATACTTTTAGCGTGACAAGACGCACAATTATTGATAAAAAACATCTTCCCTTCCTCGGTATTTTTACCAATATTATCGGGCGATTTAGTGCCACAAAAAGGAATAGGTTGTGGTGCATCCTTTAAAATAGGTTTTAGCATAAATAAAAACACAGTAAACGCTATTGCACCTAAAACAAGTGACATCTGTCGGGCTTGAAACGCATATTTTTCTTCCATGAGTTATTAAATTCTATATTGTTGAAAATAGTAGCCAAAAGTAAACGTATCGTTTTCCACAAACAAATATTTCAACAAAATTTAAAGGTTCTCTGAATATTTTATCGAAAAAGACACCCCTCAGTAAAAATGGCCTTTTTTGCGACACTTTTCTTTTTGGATAGCAATAGCGTGTATGACTAACCCCAACTTTTAAGTTGGAGTTATACTTAACAGCTTTCGTCGGCTTTAGCCACTAACCTAAACAATAGATTTTTGGCTAAAGCCGTAGAAGTGGAGTTAATTGAAGCCCCCAACTTAAAAGTTGGGGTTAACTATACTTGTAAAAATCAAAATCTGTTGCTACCTAAAAAGAAAAGTCTCTTTTTTGCCCAACAAAGCAAAAAGGCGTTTCTATTTTTTTTGAAAATTTTTTTCAACGCTTCGTTTCACCTACTTTTACGGCTCAAAAGGAAAATAAAGCATATTCGCAAGCAAAAATTAAGATTATGGAAGAAGTAAAATCACTCAATTTCATTGAAGAAATCATTGAAAACGACCTTGAAACGGGTAAACACGCCGCGATTTTGACCCGTTTTCCACCTGAACCAAACGGTTATTTACACATCGGCCACGCCAAATCTATCTGTTTGAATTTCGGTTTGGGACTGAAATACGCGGGTAAAACCAACCTCCGTTTCGACGACACAAACCCTGCAAAAGAGGACATTGAATACGTGGATTCCATTCGGGAAGACGTCAAATGGTTGGGTTTTGACTGGGCCGAAGAGCGTTATGCGTCGGATTATTTTCAACAAATTTACGATTTAACCCTTGGTTTGATACACGCAGGCTTGGCTTATGTCGATGATTCGACGTCGGAACAAATTGCCGACATGAAAGGAACGCCGACGAAAGCGGGTGTTGATTCCCCGTTTCGCAGCCGTTCGATTGCCGAAAATGTGCAGTTGTTTGAAGGCATGAAAAACGGGAAATATACTGAGGGGTCTAGAATTGTGCGCGCCAAGATTGATATGGCCTCGCCAAATATGTTGCTCCGCGACCCTGCTATCTATCGCATCAAATTTGCACATCACCATCAAACGGGCGACGCATGGTGCATTTATCCGATGTATGACTACGCACACCCGATTTCGGACGCGATTGAAGGCATTACGCACTCGGTTTGTACGCTTGAATTTGAAGTACATCGGCCTTTTTATGACTGGACGATTAAGAATCTCAACCTTTTTCCGTCGCGTCAAATTGAGTTTGCGCGTTTAAATTTGACTTATACCATTATGTCGAAACGCAAATTGATGGAATTGGTGCAACAAAAAGTCGTCAACGGTTGGGACGACCCGCGTATGCCCACGATTTCGGGCATGAGAAGACGCGGCTACACGGCGGCGAGTTTACGCGCGTTTGCAAACCGCATTGGTATTGCAAAACGCGACAATATGATTGACGTAGGCTTGTTAGAATTTTGCGTCAGAGAAGATTTGAACAAAACCGCACAGCGTTTGATGGCCGTTTTGAACCCGTTGAAGGTCGTTTTGACAAATTATCCACCCTTCGGGGGGACAGAAGGGGGCAATACTGAGGGGGGAGAATTTTTGGATATTGACAACAATCCCGAAGACGAAAACGCTGGAAAACGCCAAATACCGTTCTCAAAAGAGATTTATATCGAGCAAGATGACTTTATGGAGAACCCGCCGAAGGGCTATCACCGCTTGTCGCCAAACGGTTTTGTTCGCTTGAAAGGTGCGTATATCATTCAGCATG
>JAYSRS010000375.1:0-4281 GCA_043720935.1 Saprospiraceae bacterium | reverse complement strand
AAACCCTTTGTCATTCAGAAGGAACAAAACTCAAAACTTCCGCAAAAAGTGACCCCCTCAGTATTTTGTCCAAAATACTGAGGGGGTCACTTTTTTATTACTCAAACATACAAAACATAAAGTGAATACGTCGCATAAAAAGCATATCAAACATACAAATAATAAAAGTAACAATAAGCATAAAAATAACACAAGTAATACAAATAATAAAAGTAATACAAATAACATAAGTAATAAAAATAACACGAGTAATAAAAAATTCATCCTATTTGTTTTTCTTCCAGCAAGTGGTCAAAATAAAAACAGACTTAACTTTTTACTAGAATTTATTTTTTTAGGCTTAAAATCAAAATAAAAGACTAATTTCAAACACACCATGACCATTCTGACGGTGTGAATGTGTAATTTTTATTAAAATTAAAAAGTATTACTCATATTACTTAATAATACGAGTAAGGTTTAGACACTTCGATGTCCAACAATTATAAGTGTTCAACATGGGGAAAATTGAGAACGTAAAATTGAGATTCCAAAATAAATCTGTTATTCCTTGGTAATACACATCATACAGGCTTATCTTTATGCCTTAGTAATACGACACATATCACTCATACGCATCATAAAAGTAATAAAGAAATTGAAGACTATTTGTATCGTCAACCACAAAGGCGGGGTGGGGAAGACTACTTCGGTCGCCAATATCGGCGCAGGGCTTGCCCTCGCAGGGGCGCGGGTTTTGCTCATTGACATCGACGCCCAATGCAATTTGAGCGAATCTTTTGGCCTCGTTCGGCAAGTGCCTAACATCTACACCTCTATCACGCAACGAACGCCGCTGCCGATTTACAACGTCAAACCGAATCTTGATGTCGTGCCGTCGTCGCTCGAATTAGTGAAAGCGGAAATTGAAATTTCGGCGGCCATGTCCCGCGAATCCATTTTGCGAAAGCTCTTAGATGCCGTGAAATCAAAATATGATTTTGTGGTGATTGACTCGCCGCCGTCACTCGGCTTGTTAACGGTGAACGCTTTGACCGCCGCCGATGAGGTGCTTATTCCTTTAGAGGCTGAATTTTTGGCCTATCGCGGCCTCGACAGCATCGTTTTTGCGATTGATTTGACGAAAGAAAACACGAATCCCGCATTGAAAATCGGGGGTGTTTTTCTGACGAAATACAACAAATCAAGAAGTTTGACCAAAAGTATTCGGGAAGAAGTTGGCAAATACTTCGGTGATGTTCTTTTTGAAACGGTCATTCGCGTCAACGTTGCCCTCGCCGAAGCCCCGTCGAACGGCAAAGACATTTTCGACTACGCACCCGACAGCAACGGGGCGTCCGATTATGCTGAATTGGTTAAAGAAATTTTACAACGCGCTCAATCCTAACTCAATCTTACTAAATTATGGCTAAAAAATTTGATAACATCAGCAATAACAACGTCCGCATCGGTGCTAACGGCCTCAACGGCCTGTTCTCGTCAACCGCCGCCGTCAAAGAAGAGACCCCCTCAGTAGAAACGCCCGTTTCAAGCCCCATTCTCAACACAACGCGGCAAACTTTCGTCATTCTCGCCGAAGATTTGCAATTCATCAAGAACGTCGTCCGCGCAAAACGCATGGAAGGTGACACAGAATTTACGCAAAAGGAAGCGTTACACCATATCATTGACTTTTACCGCAACAATAACCCCCTTTAAATTACGGGTTTTGAGTTTTGGGTAACTCAAAACCCGTAACTCAAAACTCAAAACTCAAAACTTAAAACTTAAAACTTAAAACTTAAAAGGGGGCGCGGCGAAAATTGGGGATTTTGCAAAACAAAAAAAGGAAAGACAAAATTTTATTAAAAACAACAATCAAAAATTTTCTGTTTGATTGTTTAAAATCGTTTAACATTTTGTTATTTGGAACGTCCACAATGCGCTGATTTTCAATGAATTATGGAAAATAAGATTAGAAAATGTCCACGATAAGATTAGAAAATGTCCACTCAATGATTAGAAAATGACCATGCTCCTATTAGAAAATGTCCACAGTAAGATTAGAGAATGACCACGCTCCTATTAGAGAATGACCACGATAAAATCAATGAATAATCATTTAAGATTAGAAAATGACCACGATAAAATCGGAAAACAACCGCCTAAACATTAGAAAATGTCCACTTTAAAAAACTGTTTTCACAAATTAAGACATAAAAAATACATTATCTTAGGGTTTTTCCTATCATTCTATCACTATTTGGGTTTAAGATTTAAGATTAATTAATATTGCTTGTTCTAATCTAAATTAATAAAATTAGAAAATAACCACCAAAAATACCTCCTGTTTCTTCGGTTTAAAAAGATTAAAAATGAAATTATTTCTAATCTTTTTACCATTCTAATTCAATTTCTCCTTTATTTCTGTCCTTTAGAATTTTAATTTTCATTATTTTGCTTGTTTTTAGCGCAAAAATGCAATGATTAGCTTATTTTTGTAGCAAAACTAAAAGCCCTCAATAGTCAAAGATTAAAATCATTGATTCATTCTAATCTTTTCTTTTTCACTAAATGTTAATATTTAGATTTAATTCTAATCTTTCAACCCAATTATTAGAGAATGACCATCAAGAAAAAACGAAACGGCAACGCTTTAAAACAGTCAGAAAATATCTACGTACATTCTAACCAATTAGTGGAGGCGCACTATAAGGACTCGTTGTCGCATTGGGAAATGTTCATTTTTTCCAAAATGTGTACAATGATTGACCCTTCTGATACCGATTTTAAGCACTATAAAATCTACATAAAAGACGTTTTGGAGCATTTAGACGTCAAAAAAGGCGGTCATAACTACAAATACGTCGTCGAAGCGGCCCACCGACTTTTAGACAGACGCATTACGATTTATTATGTCAACGACGAAGGGAAAAAAATGGCCGTTCACACGCACCTCGTGTCGAGCGTTCACGGCCTCGTCGAGCCTGATGAAACCGACGCGTTGTATATATTATTGACGTTCCCACCCGAATTGCGGCCCGCTTTGTTGCAATTGAAAGACAATTTTACCATCTTAGATTTAGATATTTTCAAGGTCTTGAAAACACCGACGAGCGTCAGATTGTATCAATTGCTCATATCTCACCTGTGGAAAGCGGAGAAAAAAGTTGAATTTGACCTTGAAGAATTAAAGGAGAAGTTGGGCGTTGCCAATAAATATGAGCAGTATGGCCCGTTCAAAACCTACGTTCTGAACGATGCACAGAATAAAATTACGGCGAATACAAAGCTAAGTTTTACGTATCATGAGCTTAAAAAGGGTAAAAAAGTTACGGCGATTGTCTTTCATTTGCATGACAAAACGTCGGATAAGGCTACCGAAATCAAACAATTATTGCCTTCTATTACTGCCTCAACGATGGATTTTAGCACATCCGAAGAGCAAGAAAAATTGATAATTGAGTTGTTTCCCATCGTCGTCAGTCAGTTTGGCGTCGGTTTGAAAGTATTTACGAATCTAGTGGCGTCGCATACTGAGGGGGGCATCCGAGAAGCCATTAAAGTGACCGAAAAGGCGCGAAAAACGGGTAAAATCGACAATTTAGCAGGCTTTTTCGTCAAAGCCGTCCAAGACAATTACAAAGAAACGCCGTCAAAAGAGGCTCAAAAAGAAGCCGCAACAGCCGCACAAATCGCCAAACAAGCCTTGGCCAAACAACGCGCACAGGCCCAAGCCGACCGTGAATCTGAAAAGCAACAAACCGTCAACGACAAGAAAAAAGCGGCTTTTCAGTTAGAAGACAACCGTATTTTGGCCATGCTGATAACCGATAAAACCTTGGAACGAGAGGCCGTTCAGCACATTCAACAGACGGGTTTGTCCACAATTTATGATAAAAATAAATTGTTAAGTGAGAATCTCCAAAATCCAAGCATCAAAGCGGCCTTTCATTTGGCCGTGAAAAAATTACGGCCCGAAGCGTTTTGACGCTTTCGGATTTGGGATGTCGGATTTCGGCAGGACACTACCGAAATCCGAAATCCGAAATCGTGACCCCCTCAGTATTTTTACTTAAAATTGGCAGTTTTATTGGTCAATTATCGCCTTGCGGCTATAGAGTCGAGCGTTAATAAGTCACATTCGTAGGTCTGATTGCGGCGTAGCTGCAAAATCTCGGTAATATTGCCCGAAGCTCAATTTTTTATGCGGTGTAACCGCTAAACGTGCTGTTTTGCGGTTACACCGCATGGTAAAAGTCGTTGTTGTGTTGAGCATTACCTAGATTTTGCAGCTACGCC
>JAYSRS010000374.1:0-12577 GCA_043720935.1 Saprospiraceae bacterium | reverse complement strand
ACAAGCTGCCTCCTAGAAAAAACCTTTAAAGGGCGTCTTTCGAGCGAAGCGAGAAACAGCCCGTAAAATGCGCTTTTATTTTTTCAACGTTCCTAATGATAATTTTGTATCGAAATTTGAGGTTTTCATGCTCAATTTCAGTTGGCATCGTCAATTTACCTTTACCCAAATAAATGAGGTATTGGATAATCTCCAAATTGTACTCTGCGTAGTAATCGCAATAATAACCTAACTCGCGTTTGTCCATGTTTTTATCGTTTTCTGTTTGAAATTCGACATGAACAATGTGCGGCTTTTTATTTAGTGGCGATACTTTAACTGCAAAATCTGACCGTTTCTCCTTCGTTTTTGAGAAAGAGGTCGGAATTTTGACCGCATTGCGCGTATCAAGCCCTAACAATCGGTGAATTATGGATTGATAAACCTGTGAAAATGTCTTTTTAAACACATTGTCATAATCTTGATGTTGGTTCGGCGGCAGCTTTTTTTGAGCGGTATTTTCTGCTTTCTTCATTAGTAATTAATTTAATTTATCAACAAAATTAAATCAATTATTTTAGTAAACAAATTATCTTTTACATATTTTTTTATAACATAATTTGTATTTAAAATGTATTTTTATTACTTGAAGAAACTTTTATAAGCAGTTTTTAAGCATAAAATGAGTGAAATACAAGCTTTCTAAACTTAACCCATGTTTTTCTTATCGCCCAACAATCGAAACAACAATTCCAGATTTTCAAGATAATCGCGGTAGTGTCGCCGTTCCGTCGGCGTCATGTATTCGCGTTTTTTACCGAGTGTAGCCGTCGGGATTTTGGCATTCATGCGGGCGTATTCTTCTTGTTGCATACCCCGATAATACCATTCTGTAGCGAGGCGTTCTTCAAACTGAACGAGGCGGTTGTCGTTATTGTCTATCATCATTTTATTTAATTTTAAAATTTTGAAAGACAAAGATATTTAAAACAAAAAGTTATTTATGTATTTTCAACACAAAAAATTTAATATTTTTTGTGTTGAAAATATTTTATCCATTTCAAGCGAATAAACGGCTTAAAAGCGGCTCATGCATCGTCCGCAATTCGAGCGGTTTGACTCATCACGTGTCGCAGTAAGGCGTCTTAGGTTTTGAGTCGGGTACAACTCAAAACTTCAAAAACGAAACAGTCTGTTCTCCAACCTTCAAAAAATAAGTGCCATTTGGCAAACTAGACACATCAATTTTTTGCTCTCTTTCACCGATTTTTAGGTTTTTATCTTCAATTTTTAAACGTTCAACGCCTGTCGCATCAATGATTTTCAAAATCATACATTGGACATTTTCTGATTCATAACGCACTGATATTGAAGCATTTGTAGGATTTGGAAAAACTTTAATTGCGCTGTTTATTTTCGCGTTTTCACTTGTGCCAACGCCTTTTTTACGGCTTTCGAGGACGTACCAAAGTGTTTTATCTGTTGCTTGATTGATGGTAAATTCAAAGACTTGCGGCGTCGTGGCGTTAACGCGTCTTGACCCTAATGATTGACCCGTCGGCGACAAGGTATGCACTAAAATATTGTCGTAAGGCAAGTTGATTTTCAAGCTGACAGTCAACGGTTGTTCTGCCGTCGGTGCTGCTCCCGAACCGTTTGATGTAGTAAAGTTACTGTTCCAAATCACGTTTGTATTTTGGACGCGACAACCGATACTTAACAACGATGTATCTGCTTCGGCGAGCGTTTTTTGGTTCAAAGACAGCCATGTAATTGAGCCAAAATTATCGGCATTGACGAGCGTCAGATTGCCGACGGTCGTATTCACATTATTATTTAAAAAACCTGTAATCGCCACAAAATTAGGCGTTTGTGTCGTCAAAAGCCCCGATTGTGGCGTCAGATTTGTCTCCCGTGTGTCGGTTTGAAAGGTATTTAGGGAGGCGGTCGGAAAGGGCAATTGCGCGGCAATACCTTGCGGATGCTGATACGTCGCGGCACGTAAGGAACGGGTCAATTGCACCCGCAAATCGTACGGCACGTACTTGCCCCAACGCCCTTGATTGTCTTTCTCAAACGATTGATAGATGTCTTTTTTTGAATAATTGACCAACAACGGTTGAGCAGATTCGGCTATCAAACCATTGCGAAAAGCATAGGCACACGACGGAAATAGGCCCATTACTGAGGGGTCTCGATGAATGGAAAAAAAGCCGTCAATGAAGTCATTTCCCCAATTATTATCTGATGAATAATCGAAAAACATCACGCCGTCCATACCATGAAATGCGCCATAAGCGGCGATAAAATGCGGCATTTCCGCCCGAAAACGGTTCGGAAAAGCATGATTGTATTCGCTCAAAGTGAAAGGCTTATTCGCCAAAGCGACGCCCGAAAAGGCTTGCGGAATCGCCCCGCCCGACGGGTCTTTTACTTGGGGTTGATTGTTGATAGTCCAATTTGTCGCACTCCAACCGTTTGGAAACGACGGATGATTCCAATAATTATGGTCGTCTATGTAATCCATATTTTCATGTTCCATGCCTTCCTGTATGCCTACAAGCGCGTTAGTGCCTGTAATTGCAGCTTTTACACCTAAATCATTTTTCAAATATAAGCGCATATTTTCCATAAAATCCTTTTGCAAACCTGTGTAAAATTCAGCTAAATCGGCCACACGTTGCTTCGCAAAGGCATTGCGTTCGGCGTAATCAATACGTGAAATATTTTTGTTAGAGAGCGATTCGTTAGGAAAAAAAGCCATTGGTTGCGGCTCACCGAGTGAAATATCGTCGAACCAAACCGTCCCGACTTGTGTGCCGAGGGCAAAACTTAAACGGCCAAAACCGTCAATGTTTTCCGAAGGTGTTACCGAAAATTGGAACGTTTGCCAAGCCGTTGTGAGGCTCGCTGTGCCGCCGCCGTACCAGGTGTAAGGCGCGTCATTTCGCATAATTGAAGGATAAAACGTCCGATTTTGACTGCTTTTGGCTGCAAAACGCACGACGTAAACAGAGTCTTTTTTGAGCGAAAAATTAACGTGTTTGAACTGAATGTGCCAATCCGTTCCCGCCGTATTTGTCACTTGCACTTTTGCGGAGTTGTTGCCCGTTGCGGCGGTTGTGGCGTCAATTGAAGTTGTGGCAGTTGCACCTGCGTTTTGTTCGGTTTGAAAATTGGTGTTTAAACCGCTTTCAAACGTGCCGCCTGCGATGCGTTCCGTGAAAGTTGCGCCGTTTGTTAATGTCCACGCGGCTTGTAAATTGGCTTGTGTGGTATATTTTCTAATCAAAAAGGCGTTCCAGAGGCTGTCTAAAAGGCTTGAATGCCGCTGCATAAGTTGGCCATTCTTGGCGAAAGGTTTTAATGCGTTTTCCTTCCACATCCCATAAAGCGAGTTTTCGTTTATTATTTCGACCATTGCTACTGAGGGGTCTTCGGCGTAGGATTTTTGGGTGTAAGGATTGACGTGCGTGAGCAGTTGACGCGCAAATTCCCTTTGTAAATCAATGAGTTGTGGGTCAAATAGGGTGACGCCTTTGCCAAATTCGGGCAACGAATCCGCACCCGCCACACCGTCGCCGACTCTAAACGTGCGGCTTACATTGAGGTTCATATTGGTATAAATACCGTTGCGTTTCATTTCTGCAATCATAAAATCCAAGCGGTCTAATGTCGTCGGATTGAGGCTACGGGTTGAGGTTGTGCCGACGAGGCTGTTGTCGTCACCCGCCCACGGGTTTTCCAAATGGTGAAAACGGACGAGATTGATACCCATTTTTCGCATCCGTCCTGCAATGCTTGCCGCAACGGTTTTTGTTGGAAAAGCCCCACCAGCTACCAAATTGACGCCCCAAAAACGGTAAGGTTTGCCCGAAACCATAAAATTAGGGCCGTTTACGCTCACTCGGTCGGCTTCCGTTATGGCTTTTTTCGGAAAAAAAGGCATAAATACTGAGGGGGTCGTATCGTTAAACGGTAGGGCAAAACTGTAGCCGTTTGAGAAGTTTTGCGCCGATAATTGGGCGAAAAACAGGCATAAAATGCCAATAAGCATATTTTTCATAGACAGAAAGGAGTGAGTTAGAGAATTGCAAAATAGCTATTTTTGTAGAGGCAATGATACAACCAAATGAGGAATGATACATGAGGAATTTAGCGTTTTCGAGCGATTATCCGATAGAATAATGCTGCTGTTGCAATTTGTAGTGCTTAACATGGGTCTTTTTTACTCAAAATACTGAGGGGTATAAATTTTGTTCACCAAATGCCATAAAGTTGTATTTTTGTGGTGTTATTAATCAAAATTGCTTAGAAAATGGTTGCTACAAATATCGAAACCCGTAAAATGGCACTGATTAGCTTCATTATTACGTTGAAACAGGAAGACGCCGTTGCTGCTTTTGAACACGTTGTGCCGAGCGTCAAAAAGGCGATAAAACCTACCGAAAACGGACAAAGGGATGCCTTGGATTTGACACATTTTGCCCGCCCGACGCGTGAAAGTATCACGATTGAGGAGTTGATGCAGGAGCAGCACGCCACACCGATTGACAAGGCAAAGATGGCTGCTATTGTCAAAGCGATGGATATTCAAGAACCCATCGAAATCCTTTTATCTCAACTAACTGCTTAATAATCAATGCTTTATTTATTAGATACAAACATAGTTGTTCATCTGATTCGAGATTCTCTTTTGGCTCATAAACTAAAAACGGAACACTTGATTTTCGACTAACCGCAACGGCCTCTTATTTCCGTGGTAACGGAAGGAGAATTAGAATCTTTTGCTTTGCAAAATGATTGGGGCAAGAATAAGTACCGCGAATTAGACCGATACCTCACAGAGTTTTTGAATGTTGATATTAAAATTAGAACAATCATCAATCGCTATGCGGAAATTGATGCGTTTAGCCAAAACAAATTGAAAAATCACCCACTCAATAATTCCGCCCGAAATATGGGTAAAAATGATTTGTGGATTGCCGCTGCGGCTTCCGTTCTTGATGCCACTTTGTTGACAACGGATAAAGATTTTGACCATTTGAATGGCGAATTTTTAAACGTCGTTTGGCTCAATCAAACGATAAATTGAGTGCGTAATTTATTCATTATCAATTATTTATACAATCAAAAAGCCGTTTAAATCCGATGGATTTAAACGGCTTTTTGACGTGAAATACTGAGGGACCTATTTTCTTAGAAAGTAACGCCAATCAAGTTCGCAATGATGTATTTTAAAGCGCGAATCCGAAGCGTTACATCAATCAAATCTTGTTGAACATCAAGGAGATAGGTTTTGCTTAACGTATATTCGCTGCCTTCAAGCGTTAAAAAATTGAGTTCTCGACCCAATGTAAATGCGCCATAAATCGCCTTCAATTCATTGCCTTCATTAAAATTTACTTGTCTTGCGGCTAACATTTCTATTAAAACTTGCCCTTGTGGGTCGGAGTTTGAACCCGATTGCCGTTTGTATTCTTGCAGACAAAAATAAGGGAGTGACGCTTTTAGTTCACCTATTGCGACGACTAAATCAGGGCGACCTGATACTTTTAATTTTGAGCCATCAACGGCTAACAATTCCGTTCTAATATATTCTTCGCCGAAAGTAGAAAATTCGGTGTTATCAAATCGAGAGGCTATAATCGCAGGGCCAAGCAATTTCATTTTTATATCACTTTCACTCACATGACGCGCTCTATCACCGAATTGATCGAGTGCCAATTGCAGAGAAGATAACTCTCCTGTACTCAAAGCGGGAGGGTTGTAGGTCATCCATTCTGAAAGGCTTTTGAGTTGAGCCGTTTTGTTTAAACCAAAGGCACGACGAATCATGTCCATCTTCCATTTTGAAAAATCCGTTGGATAAGTAGCCATTTTTATCATTTTTTTGCAAAGATAGGCGTTTTTAATGAATTTTAACGCTAAAAAAGCCGCTTAAACTTAATGAGTTTAAGCGGCTTTGACTGAATATGGCGCGACGTTAACGGCGCGTTACGTTGCAGATTCCACAACAATTGGCTTCGACGCGTCAATTTTGAACCACAACAAACCGCCGATAATCACAATCAGACCAATGAGTTGTGTCGGAATTTCCCAACTGCCCGTGCCTGCTTTCACGTAGCCGTAACCAACGGACATCATAGACGAGCCGATGTGGCCGCACATTCCCATCGTTCCCGCAATAACGCCTGCATTTTTGCCGCCAATATCCGAAGCAACCGACCACGCGACGGGCAAAGTGAAGTCTTTGAAGGCCAAACCCAAGGATAAAAAAATGATGGCCGTGCTGTTGTCTTGAATGTTCGTCGCAATTAAAATCATAATGCCCGACAAAATCAAACCCGCCATACCGACTGCTCGACGGCCCCATTTTAAGCCGTATTTTTTTGATAAATAATCGCTCGCAAACCCGCCAACGAAACAGCCGACAATGCCCATAATAAACGGCAAAGAGGTCATATAAGTTAGTTGGTCTTTTGGAATGCCACGCCCTTGACTTAGGTATTTTGGCAACCATGACATATAGAAATACGCACCATACAAAAGACAATAATACATACCACACAACGCCCATAAATTGGGATTGGTAACGATTGTTTTCCAAGACAATGCCCCATGAGAAGCTGACTTTACGGCTCGATTTTCTTCAATTAACGCCACTTCTTCGGGCGAAATATTCGGCATATCGCGGGGTTCGTCTTGAAAGAAATAATACCATAAAATAGCCCAAACAATGCCAATGGCCCCGAAAATGTAGAAAACAGCCCGCCAATCGTAGGCATTTGCAATGGGCAAAATCAGAAACGGGGCCAATGCACCACCCATGCGGCTACACATCCACACGATAGATTGCGCCCGCCCGCGCTCATACGAGGGAAACCAACGAGAGATAGCGACTGTTGCATTGGGATACGCACCCGATTCGCCCATACCGAAAAGAAAACGTATAATAAAAAGCATCAAAAACGAGGTAGCAAAACCCGTCAAAATTGTGAAAATAGACCAAACAATTACAATCCGCATCAGCGTTTTTTTAGGGCCAAATTTGTCGCCGAGCCAACCCGTCGGAATGTCAAACGCGCCGTAAGCGACGGTGAAAGCGAAGAGAATCCAACCAAATTGCGTGTCGGTCAGACCCAAATCTTTGGTCACGGCATCGCCTGTAATCGCCATTGATTGACGGTCGAGGTAGGTGATAATCGAGAAAATGCCAAGAACTGTAAGGACTTGGTAGCGTTTGTTGCTCAAAAAGGCGTTGATGGCTGCTGTCATGCTATTTTAAAGTTTAATTTTTCGTTTAATTCTTGCTAAAAATGGTGAAATACTGAGGGGGTCTATTTTTTATAAAATATTGATTTACAATTACTTAAAACTCTCTAAGGGTTTGCAACAGCAATTTCCGCTTTGGCTTTTTCACGGCGGCGTAGCTGCCAAATCTCGGTAATACTAAAACTACCCACACTTTTTTACGCGGTGTAACCGCGAAACAAGCGGTTTTGCGGTTACACCGCAGAGGAAATCGGCTTTATATGCTTGGTATTACCGAGATTTTGCAGCTACGCCGCAATCTAAAATTACTGGGTTTCAAGCACTTAAAATTTCTGGATTACAAGCACTTAAATTTTTTTTCTTATACATCCACGTCCGTTTTAGGGCTTGTCTTTAATTTTATCGTCAATATTAAACCAATGAAAATGAGGACAATTCCGAAAAAACTTAAATACGAATACGTCTCGCCAAAAATCAAATAGCCAATAATAATTGCATAAATGGCTTCTAAATACTTGAAAATGGCTAAATAATTGGCGTCGTCCTTTTCTTGAAAGGCGCGTGTCATATAGATTTGAGCGACATAGCCCGAATAACCGACGCCTAAAAAAATCAAACTGTCTTGGAAATTGGGCGTTACCCAATACGGTATCATTAAAATACCTGATATGATGCTTGCAAAAAGCATAAAATAATGCACGACTACTGAGGGGGCGTCGTCGTCGCCAATTTTGCGGATTAAGATGTACAAAATACCGCCCGAAACGGCTGAAATAATGCCTAACGTAAAATCAAAAAAGCTAATTCTTGGGTCAAACCCTTTGAGCAAAACAACGCCAATGAAGGCGATTAAAAAGTAGAACCATTGTTGCGGTTTTAGCTTTTCGTTGAGCATGAAAACGGCGAAAATGGCCGTAAAAATGGGCGATAAATATTTCAAAGCAACGGACGAACCTAAAGGCATTCGTGGCAAAATATAAAAGAACGAAAACATTGATACTGAACCAATTACGCTGCGTAAAGCTATTAATTTGATGTTTTTGGTTTTGAATGTTACCTTGTTGCGCACCATATAAATTAAGCAAAATACCCACGTAACGAAGGAGCGAAAAAACGTCTGTTCAATTGTCGAAATATGGTCAACGGGCATCACTTTTATCAGCGATTGCATGACCGTAAAACACGCCGTGCTGATGAGCATGAATTGTACGCCTTTGGTTAAAAATGTCTCTTTCATTTATTGTATCACGGACTTCAGTCCGTGAATGTTTAGAAATTCACGGACTGAAGTCCGTGATACTATTTAATTAAACACCGTTCCCGTCATTATTTTCCGCACCGTTCTAACTGTTCCCGCTTTTTTCACATTAATCGTTTCACCCTTTTGCTCTATCTCAATATTTACCTCAATTACCCCCGCAGGATGCTCAATCACTATCATTTCCGTAGGCAAACCGTTGCTTGTACCAACATCGGTGGCAACTGACCCTTTGATTTTTAAGGCCGTGCCAATGCAAATCGCGCCCGTAACGGCGTGTGAAGGATGCAATGTTTTTGGCGTCAAATAGCGCGACGTAATGTTGCCACTGCCGCGAGGCTTTGATAAAATGGCGACTTTCGGCAAAACGCTGTTGCTGACATCGCCTAAGCCCATGCGTTGACCTGCCTCTAGGCGCATCGCTTCGATTTTCTTCATCAAGTCCTTGTTTTTTTCAAAAAAATCGGCTCCCTCAGTCCCCTCCATGCCTAAATCGCTCGCTTTTATTAGCATCATAGTCGAACCCGCATCCAAAAGTGTTACATCAATACCTTGAATTTTTTCTCGAATGACGCCCGTCGGCATCAATTTTCCCGTTTTTCCGCCCACTTGGTCAAATAAATTCATCACGACGGGCGCGGCAGTTCCGGGAACACCGTCAATTTTCATGTTGCCGTTGTACTCGACAACACCCTTCGGCGTTTGGACAATTTCTTCAATAATTGACTTTGTATTGATGTTATAAACCATCACTTTTGTCTCTGGAATCGTCGCTTTTACCCATCCTTTTTCAATCGCAAAAGGGCCAACCCCCGCCATCATATTGCCACAGGGCGGCGTGGTGTCAACGACGGGATTCTCAATGTCAATTTGAGCAAAAAGGTAATCTACATCAATACCTTTGCGCGTAGAAGGCTGCGCCATGACCACTTTACTCGTCACCGTGACCGTTCCACCAAGCCCGTCAATCTGCTTGGCATCGGGCGAACCCATGACTTTTAGGAGAATTTCGTTGCGCTTTTTGACATCGCTTGGCAAGTCGCGCATATCAAAAAAAGGGCCTTTGGACGTGCCGCCGCGCATGTACGTGCAAGGGATTTCGTTCGCCGCAAGCGGTTTAGGCCCCTCAGTATTTTTACCTAAAACGGTCGTTTGCGGCGTTTTGCAGGCCGTTGTGAAGAGATAAGTAATTGATAATAAAGCAATTACAGTTGATTTTATTCTGTTTGCCATTTTTTTTAGAATTAGGGTGTGCTTGATTTTTAAAGATTTTAAGGATAAAGCACTATTTCGCCGCCGAATACCCCGCTTGTCGTCCAAAAACTGCCCCCGAAGTCAGTCCTGAGCCGCCAGGGTAGCCGTGAAAAAAGACGCCGCCGACGATTTCACCGCAAGCGAATAAGCCTTTTATGGGTACGTTGTTTTCCGTTAAAACTTCGGCATTTGTATTGACTTTCAGACCGCCGTAAGTAAACGTGATACCGCCCGTCACGGGGTAGGCTTTGAACGGCGGTGTGTCGAGGGTATTGGCCCAATTTGTTTTGTTCAAAATCAACCCCTCAGTATTTTTGCCGTCTTTAATTGTTGGGTCAAAAGCCGTTGCTTTATTTACCGCATTGTTGTAGTTTTCAAGTGTTTCTAAGGCTTTTTCGTGATTAATACCTGTCAATTTGGGGATTAATGCTTCCAGAGAATCCGCTTCAACGACGCTTGCATCGTGCGTCTTGTATTCAGAATAGAGCAAATTATCCACTTTGGCGTCGAAAATTTGGTAAGCTAAATTATTGGGTTGCTCCAAAACGGCTTTGCCAAATTGCGCGTAGGTATAATTCCTAAAATCTTTTCCTTCATCCACAAACCGTTCGCCGTTTGCGTTGAGCATGACGCCGAATAGATAACTGATTTTTCGATAATGTTTGCGCTCAATAAAAGGGATTTTCAGATTACCATATTCAGGCATATTAAAGTCCATCGGCGTTGCGTGACAACCACCAAAAAAGCCGTTTAAGGCTGCACCAACTGCCGTTGCCATTTCAATCCCTTTGCCTAGGTTGTGTCGTGTTCCACGCACCCGTGCCTTTGCCCACATCTCGCCTAAATATTTGATTCTCAATGCTTTATTTGCTTCAAAACCGCCGCAACCTAACACCACAGCATCGGCATTTAAAGACTTTTCTTTACCACGTTGTAGATATTTTATGCCCGTTATTGCCCCGTTGTGCATGAGCAATTCTTGAACATTGCAGTTGTATTTTATTTTACCGCCGAGGCGTAAAAATTCGGCTAATTCGGCATGAACCAAGCCGTCACCTTCACCTTCTGCTTCCAAACTCAAACCGCCCCAAAAAATGAATTTTCCGTCTTTTTTGAAGGTTTGGCGTGAATAAATGGGGTCAAATTTAATGTTATGACTTGCCAACCATTGAATGGTTGGCAGACTTTCGGCGACTAAAAAATGTTGTAAATCGGTAATAGGTTGGTCTTCATTAAAATACTTCAAATCAGACAGGAATGTCGATTTTGTGTAGCTGCCAAAATCAGAATCGGGCAGTCGTTCATCGGTCGGATTTTTTAATAAAGGTTCTAAATCTGCATAAGAATCATAAGCGAAACGCATCGCGCCCGCCGTGTAACGACTGTTGCCGTAGGCTTCTTTTTTATCGGCTTTTTCGACGATTAAGACGTTCGCACCGCGCTCTAAGGCGGCAATTCCTGCACACAAAGCGGCGTTGCCACTGCCAATAATTAATACCATTGTTTAAGTTATAAGTTATGAATGATAAGTTATGAGTGGATTTTGACCCCTCAGTATAACGGGTTTTAGAATTAGGATTTGTAAGATTTTTAAAGATTTTAAGGATTTTTATCCCTCAATATGAACGTGTTTTTTTGTCATTCAGAAGGCATCTCTATCCTGTAAATATGATGTACAAAAAAGAGATTCTTTCTGAATGACAAAAATAGACCCCCTCAGTATAAACCTACAAAACAGAGATTCCTACTGAATGACAAAAAATCTAAAACGCATAATTAAACGTCACATTCCAAAAACGGCCTTGCGTACCGAACTGATTTGTTCTTCTTGAATAGACAACTTCGCGTGCTGTTTGTGGTTTTCTCAACAAATCAGGATATTCGTCCGTGATGTTATTGACACCCAAAGCCAAGGATATTTTGTCCGTAAAGTTGAATGAAAGCGACAAATCTATCAAGGTTTTGGAAGAAAACGGCCCTTGAACTAAGGCATCCGCTTCTTTGTAAGCGACACCACCCGATGTGTAATTGGCAATTTTGCCGTCACCATTGAGGTCAGTATCATACGTTGCCAAAGGGTCGGTTACTTTACCAAATTGCGTTGCACGGACTAAGAAACCCACTTTCCACAACCGATAATTAGCCGAAAGGATTAATTTGTCTTTTGGCTGACCGTCGGTAATGTATTGTGTCGCTGTCAAATCCGCTACGTCAAGTTCAGTACCCGAAGGGGTTTTCAATTTCCGTGTATTTCGCAAGGTCGTAACCATTGACGAATAAGCGGCATTCAAAGTCAACTTACTTTGGTTCTCAAATTTAGCGTTATAGTTGGCGACGAATTCAAAACCCTCCGTCCGCGTGTCAATTGCGTTGACAAAAACGGTGGTTGACGGGATGTTTTGCGCGTCGAAAGCGGCAATGCCTTTTGTGGTAATCGTGCTTGACAACATGATACGATTGTCCACGTCAATTCGGAAAGCGTCCGCCGTCAAAGTGAAGTTATCGCTAATTTTAGAAGTAATGCCTCCCGCAATGTCAACGGAGGTTTCTTTTTTCAAACCGTCGGTGATGCCAATTGCTTTTGCCAAATCAGAAGTGGCCGAAATAATCGGGTTAAAGATAGAATTACCCGCATTGTCAAATGAAATATTGACATAATTGCTGTAATAGGCTTGCGTCATTGACGGCGCACGGAAGCCCGTACTCGCTGAGGCGCGAATCGCAAAAACGTCGGATAATTTGAGACGGGCGTTGACCTTACCCAAAGTCGCCGCGCCAAAGTCTGAATAGTTCTCAAAACGAACCGCCGCA